>DAOPXQ010000129.1:0-7108 GCA_035352395.1 Treponemataceae bacterium
TCGAACTGCATACCTTCCACGATGTTGAGCTCGGTTTTCATGGTTTTGCTCTCTTCAACGGTGATGACGCCGTCGTTGCCGACCTTCTCCATCGCATCCGAGATCAGTTTGCCAACCTTTTCGTCACCCGCGGAGATCGAAGCGACCTGCGCGATGGCGTTTTTGCTGCCAACGGGTTTGCTGAGTTCCTTGAGTCCCTCAACCGCTTCCTCGACCGCGGCTTCGATACCATGGCGGACGACCATCGGATTCGCACCGGCGGCGACGTTCTTCATGCCCTCGCGGACAATCGCCTGCGCCAGCAGGGTCGCGGTGGTTGTGCCGTCTCCGGCCACGTCGTTGGTCTTGGTCGCGACTTCCTTCAGAAGCTGCGCGCCCATGTTTTCATAGGGGTCTTCGAGCTCGATTTCCTTCGCGACGGAAACGCCGTCCTTGGTGACGGTCGGGGCACCGAACTTCTTGTCGAGAAGGACGTTGCGGCCCTTCGGGCCGAGTGTGACCTTGACGGCGCTGGAGATCTGCTCCACGCCGGAAAGCAGCTTTTTGCGCGCTTCCTCATTGAACATAAGCTGTTTGGCCATTTTCTTTTCTCCTTATTGATCTACCGTTACCGGTAATTAGAAATAAAACTTTCAGCGTTCCCCTTTCTTTTGGGGGCGTTACCCTATAAAATACAGAAAAACCGGAGGATCGGCAATATGAAAACCGTCAGATGGGGCATAGTCGCGACCGGCTGGATCGCGGAAAAGTTCGCCGAGGCGTGCGCTTACGAATCAAAACGCGGCGGAAATGGCGTTCTATCGGCCGTCGCCTCGCGCGACGCGGCAAAGGCCGCCGAATTCGCCCGCAAGTGGGGAATTCCGCGTTCCTTCGGCAGTTATGAGGCCTTGATCGCGGACCCAGGGATAGACGCCGTCTACGTCGCCACCCCGCATAGCCTTCACGTCGAGCTGTCCGTCGCCGCGCTCCGGCACGGCAAGGCCGTCCTTTGCGAAAAGCCCGTCGCGATCACCGGCAAGGAATTCGCGCCGGTCGTGGAACTCGCGCGCTTGGAAGGCCTCTTTTTCATGGAAGCGATGTGGATGAGCTTTAATCCCTCCGCTCGCCGCGCCCTTGAGTGGGTCTCCTCGGGACGGATCGGCGCGGTTAAGTACGTTAAGGCCGACTTCTTCCTGGAATCGCCCTTTAACCCAACCGCCCGGCTTTGGGATCCCGGCTTAGGCGGCGGCGCGCTCCTCGACGTCGGCATCTATCCCGTCACCTTCGCCTGCCAGATCGCGCGCGCAGCCGTATCCGCTTCCGCGCCTAAGAAACCTGACGCCGTCCATTCCATCGTTCGCCGCGCCCCGACGGGAGTCGATTCCTTCGATCGGGTTCTTCTGCGATGGGAGAATGGCCCGGTGGCCGACCTCTCCTGCGCGATCGACCTTGCCGGCATACCGCAAAATCGCTCGGCTCTCGTCGTCGGCGAGAACGGTTCCATCGAGCTTCCCCTGTTCTGGATGGCGCAGGAAGCCTCGCTCCTCGACCGCGACGGAAAAACGGTCGAGCGGGTAGAGTTCCCCTTCGAACGCAACGGCTACGAATACGAGATACGCGAGGCGGAACGCTGCATTCTCTGCAGTGAGACTGAAAGCCCTGTACAAACATGGGCCGATTCCTGTATGGTGATGGAACTATTGGATACTATACGGACGGTGGCCCACAATGCATGACAACAAAATTCGCGATGTTCGAATCCTCGAGGCACAGTCCCTCATCTCTCCGGACGGAATGGCGGAAGCCATACCCGTTACGGCTCGCGCCGCCGAGACGGTGCTCAAGGGACGCGAGGAGGTTCAGAAGATCCTCAGGCGCGAGGATGACCGATTCCTCGTCGTCGTCGGACCCTGCTCGATTCACGAACCCGAGTCGGCGCTCGAATACGCTAAGCGTCTCGCGGAACTCCGTATAAAGTACGCCGATCGCATGTGCATCGTCATGCGCGTCTATTTCGAAAAACCCCGCACGACCGTCGGATGGCGCGGCCTCATCATGGACCCGGGCCTCGACGGCACGAGCGACATCAAGCGCGGCCTCCGCATGGCCCGCGAGATCCTCATCAACGTCAACGAGCTCGGGCTTCCCACCGGCAGCGAGATGCTCGACCCGATCGTTCCGCAGTATACCTCTGACCTCGTCAGCTGGGCGTCCATCGGCGCGCGCACCACGGAAAGCCAGACCCATCGCGAGATGGCCTCGGGCCTGTCCATGCCCGTCGGTTTCAAGAACGCGACGGACGGCGACGTGCAGATCGCCGTCAACGCGATCGTTTCCGCGCGCCAGAGCCACGCGTTCATCGGGATTACCCGCGAGGGCAAATCCTGCGTCATGCGCACCCTCGGCAATCCGGACAGCTTCCTGATCCTTCGCGGCGGAAAGAACGGCACTAACTACGATCGCTCCTCCGTTTCCTCGGCGATCGGGCTCCTGAAAAAGGCCGGCATCCGTCCCGCCGTCATAGTCGACTGCTCGCACGGAAACTCGCAGAAGATCCCTGAGAATCAGATTGGCGTGCTCCTGGAGACGATTCGCCTCCGGAACGACGCCGATAATCCCCTTCTGCCGCTCTGCGGCTGCATGATCGAGAGCTATCTCGAGACGGGCGCGCAGCCGATCGCGGCCGATCCTTCCGATTTAAAGTATGGGCTCTCCATCACCGACGCCTGCCTTGGCTGGGAGATGACGGCGAGCGCGCTCGCGGAGGCGTATAAGCTGCTTGGCGAAAAGTTCCACGCGAACGAAGCCCTAACCGTCGGCGTGGACGGGCGGGTGCAGCCGGTTCCCCGTAGGTCCGATCACCCCGCCGCCGTCGCGAATGTCGCCGCGGACGCTCAGGCGAAGGCCGCCAAATGAGCGGGCTTTTCGAGGACTCACCCGATAATCTTTTGATCGTTTATACCGACGGCGGCTGCTCCGGCAATCCGGGGCCCGGCGGTTGGGGCGCCGTCATCGTGGACGGACAGGCGCGCGTCGGTTCCGGAACCGAGACGATTCTTTCCGGCGGCGAAAAAATGACCACGAACAATCGAATGGAATTGAACGCCGTCATCGAGGCGCTTCGCGCCGTGCTCGCGTCGGCGGACTGGTCCACGCGCCCCGTTTCCGTGCATACCGATTCGCAGTACGTTCAGAAAGGAATCACGCAGTGGATTACCGGTTGGAAAAGGAATGGATGGCGAACCGCTTCCAAGGAACCAGTTAAGAATCAGGATCTCTGGGTCATCCTCGACGAACTCGCGGGCAAGGTTAAGCCCCGTTGGGTGTGGGTCAAGGGACACGCGGGAATTCATTACAATGAGGTCTGCGATCAATTAACCCAGGACGAGATCGCGAAGCATCGATAATCTTTAAAGAGTCATACCCTCAAGAAGTTTCTTCAGGGCCGCGAGATCCTCCGCGGACAGCGTGACTCCCTTTCCCATTTTTTGATGATCCGGGGCCCAGCTTCGTATATCGTATTTCGCCGGACACCCGCCCCATGAAACGGTATTGAGTTCCATCGTCCATCCGCTTTTTGCCTCCGAAAGAATTCCCAATCTATCCACAATCTCGAAACTGAATTCGTCAGCCATGGTTTACCTCCTCACAATATCAAGGCAATTATAGCATAATTTCTTGTAATATCGATTGATACAGTGTAATCTTGATCAGTAACCGGGAGGTATCACGATGAAAAAAACGATTGCGTACGCGGGCCTTTTTTTATTGCTCGCGTCGCTAATTACCGGGTGCGTTAGTACGCCAACGCCGGAACCCGAAGCCCCGACGAAACCGGCCGAGCCCGCGACCGAGCCCGTAGACGAGGCTTTGACGGCGCTTAGGGACAAAATGGAAGCGCTCAGGGCCGATTGCCTTAAGTACCGACTCGATCAATTCATGAAGGACGACTGGTCCGCCGCGGAGGGCGTCCGCCAAACCGGGCTTGACGCATACGGAAAGAAAAACGACGTAGCGAAAGCCTCTTTCGAGGACGCCATCGCGCGCTACGAAAAGATCCGCTCCGAGGGATTCGCCCTCGCGGTGAGCGAGTTCGAGCAGAACCTCGCGCGCGTCCGCCAAGAGGCGATCGACGCGGGCGCCGATTCGTATTATCCGGAGCAGTTCGGCGCGGCCGACGCGACCGTCGACGAGGCGAAGGCTCTCCGCGATTCGGGAGACCTGTCCGGCTGCTACGACAAGGCGCAACTCGCGCTGATCCGCTATCAGATTCTCATCGAGGGAATGAAGGCCGTCGCGCTCAGGCAGAAGATCGACAAATACGATTTCTCGCAGTATGCCCCCGATGAGTACCTTATCGGCGAGACGAAATACGGCGAGGCGGCGGAAGCTTACGGTTCCTCCGACCCCGCGGCCCTCGAATCCATGAAGGCCGCCGTCGTTTCCTATCGCAAGGTCGCCAACGCGGGATTCCGCGCCTTCGCGGAAAAGGAAGTCGCGCAGGCCAACGAGGCGAAGAAACTTTGCGATTCAATCAAGGCGTCTCGGTCGGTCAAGGCGGATTTCGACGCCGCTCAGGATAAATACGACCATGCGGCCGGCGCCGGCGCTCGCGATGAATGGGAAAACGCCTGGAACGGTTACGTCGAGGCGCGCGACGGATTCTCTCTCGCGTACCAAAAAGCGCTGCTCAAGAAAAACGCCGCCGATAACGCGATCTCCGCCGCCAAGGCCCGTCAGGCTTCGAGCGCCGAGCTCGCAAGTAAGGCCGACAAGCTCGCGCCTCTTCCCGAGAACGCGGAAGGCTATAGCGACGAGCCCTACGTGATCGAGGGCGCTGATCAGTCCTCGGAGCCTGCGACTGTAGAACCCAGCGCCGAGCCTGCCGCGACCGAGCCCGCGGTGGAAACAACCGCTGAGCCCGCCGCCGAATCTGCGGCAACCGAGCCCGCGGTGGAACCAACCGCTGAGCCCGCCGACGCACAACCGGCAACGGAGGAGGAGTGATGAAAAAGTTTACTATTGCCATCGCGCTCGCCATGATCGTTTCCGCGAGCGCGTCCCTGTTCGCCGTGTCTTACGAGAATAACGAATTCCAGCGGAAGAGCCGCGCCTATACCGAACTCGCGACGAAGGCATATGACCAAGGCGACTATGACGGCGCCGTCGAATACGCGCGCCTCGCCGAGGAGAACGCCGCGCTTTCGGCCGCCTTCATCGAGAAGATGATCGCGCGCGCCGACGCCGAGGATACGCTCCTTAAGGCCCATACCCGGCTTGCCTGGGCAAAGGACCTGAATGCGGAGAAGTTCTTCCCCGACGCGTATCAGAGCGCGTCCGGGGCGATCGAATCCGGCGACGGATTCTTCTCGTCCGAGGATTACGCGTCCGCGAAGGCCCAGGGCGAGCTCGCCCTCGAATCCCTTGCGGGCATCCGCGAGGTTATTCCTCTTCCCGCGTTCTACAAGGTCGACCTCTGGACCGATACCCGCGACTGCCTGTGGAATATCGCGAAGAATCCCGCCGTATATGGCGACCCGTTGCTGTGGTCCGAGCTGTACAAGGCGAATAAGGGAAACCTTAAGCGGCCCTCCAATCCGAACCTGCTCGCGCCCGGCATGATCGTCAAGATCCCGAGCATCAAGGGCGAGTATCGCGAGGGAACGTACGATCCCTCGGTTAAGTACGAGTCTTTCAAGAGTCAGACCTCGAAGCAGTAATCAGGCTGACTTTAGTTAGCTTAAGGCTCCCGCGAACGATGGCGCAAAAGCGCGACTATCGTTTCGGGAGCCCTTTTTTTTGCAGATAGAGAAAGAGCGCCGCCGACATGAGTCCGTGCAGGTATTCGCCGTGCCCCATGCTCTCGAATACGCTCGTCACGCCGATCGCCTCGGCCGCGAGGTACTCGTCGTCGTCAAGGTCGAGCGCGTTCGTGTTCTCGAGGTTTTCCGCGATATAGATGTGGCATTTGTTGTCCATGATCGCGGGATTCGGCGACACCGTTCCCGCGTGCGTCAGAGTCCCCGCCCTGTACCCCGTTTCCTCCAGGAGTTCGCGCCTCGCGGCCGCCAAGGGGTCTTCCCCCGCGTCGATGACTCCTCCGGGAAACTCCACGCTTAACTCCGCCGTCCCATGCCGCCATTGGCGAACCATCAGGAAAGACTCGCTTCCCGCCTCGTCGAGGACAACCGGAACCACGATAACCCAATCGGACGCGTGTAGCGCGTAGAATATCGACTCGGTTTTTTCCGGGGAGACGCTCGTTATCTCGTTAATGTCGAATATTCGCGTCGAGAAAACGCTTCTCTTCCCGATTGGCCGCCATTCGAGGCCTTGTTGATCCATAATCATCTCCTTTTGACATCCGCAGCGAGAGGATCTATTCTATTTGTAGATGATACAGTAGATCGAGGAGGTTAGGCATGGCAATTATCACGATTTCGAGGCAAATCGCCTCTTTTGGGGATGAGGTGGGCACGGAATTGGCAAGGCTGCTCGGCTATTCGTTCATCAACCGAAAGATGCTCGAGGAAGACCTTATCCGTCACGGGATCCCCGAGTCCAAGCTCGTCGTTTACGATGAACGTAAACCGGGTTTCTGGGCGTCGCTTGCGCGCGATCGCGACGAGTATTTCGATTACCTGCGCGAGGCCTTTTACGAGCGCGCGAAGAACGGCAACTGCGTCTTTATCGGTCGCGGCGGATTCGCGGTATTCAAGGACGTTCCTGGAAGCTACTCCGTGCGGCTCGTCGCGTCCGACGAAGTTCGCGTGGCGCGCCTCATGAAGGAATTCTCTTTCAGCGAAAAGAAGGCCGAGGCCCTGATGCAGGAAAGCGACGCGAATCGGCGTGGTTTCCATAAATGTTTCTTCAATATCGACCACGATGTCTCGTCGAGCTATAGCCTCGTGATCAACACGGACTCGCTCACGCCGGAACTCGGAGCGAAGATTATCCGCGACGCGTGCACCCTTTCGGTCAACGCCGTTCAGGAAGCCGCGGGCATCGAGCGCATCAGCGAGCTCCTGCTCGCGCAGAAGATCGTCAACCATATCGTGTTTGACCTGAAGATCCCCGTTCATTTCCTTGAGGCGACCGCGAACGCGTCGGAGATCATGCTGCATGGCGT
>DAOPXQ010000130.1:0-7054 GCA_035352395.1 Treponemataceae bacterium
CATGGGATACAGAAAAAGAGCGAGGATCATTCGCTCGTTGTATGATAGTTTATTTAGCGGCTAAATAGTTTTCCGAGCGGTGCCCCTACCGGGGGTAACCGGACGGCTTAAAAGCCGCCCGGTTGTGGGGTGAAAAGATTACGCGACGAGGAAGCGGTGAAAATCGCACTTCAGCGCTTCGGCGAGTTTCTTCGCGGTCTTCAACCCGATCGGGCGCTTGTTGTTCTCCATTTCGGAAAGGTGGGACTTCGCGATGCCGGACTTCTCGGCGAGTTCATCGAGCGTGAGTCCCGCGTTATCGCGGTAGCACCACAGCACTTCGCCGGAGGTTCGACTCTTGCGAAGCTCTTGGAACCAGGGATCGGAGTCGAGCGGAATGGTCTCGTCCTCGGTCGATACCTTCACGCCCTTGATCGACTTCTTGAGCATTTCGACGAGGATATCGGCGCCGGTACCGGTTATCTGAACATCAATATGGGGCGTTTTCGCGCGAACCTGCATAATACACCTCTATAACGATCGAATCATTCTCATGTCGCCAACAGGCGACCCAATGGTAATCCAGGTGACAGTGATGGGTAACCTTTCCCAGCTTTGAATAATTGGGCCAGGATTTCTGCTCCGGCCCGGACGATTCCAGATCCTCGACCAAAAGATCGAACTTTCGTTGAACTTTGGCGGGGGCTTTCTTAATATCCTTCAAAGCCTTTTTTTGAATGGCTACCGAATACTTCACAGTATAAAAGTTACCATATTTGGGAACAGAAGGCAAGGGAAATCAGTCTTGTTTGATGAACTCGTCGAGGATCTTGATGACCGCGCGTTTCTTGGATTCGGGAAGCTTTTCCAGGTCTTTAAGACGGCGGGTAAAGCGGATATTCGGGTTTTCAACGGGTAATTCAATTTCTTTCAAGCCGAGAAGGTTGTCTGCGGATATTTTGAGGGCGAGCGCGAAGCGGATAATCATCTCGTCGTTCATATGGACACGGTCGGTCTCATAATCAGTTATCTGCTTTCGTGATATTCCCATAAGCTCGGCAAGCGATTCCTGGCTGTAACCACGAAGCTTTCTGATTTTTGCGAGCCTTTCGCCGATGGGGGATATATCCGGGTTGATGGGACTTGGCTGATTTTTCATCGGTCTTGCCATGGTAAATACAGTATCATTGATATTGACGATGTACCAAATAAGTGCAATAATAATCAAGAAAGTACTTGACGAGCTTTTTTTTAGGGCTTGTTTCAAGGCACGAAAAAGCCCGCTCTCCCGGCAGAATCTTGGCGGATCACCGGTAGCGCGGGCGCGAACACAACGAGGAGACCTCGTCATGCTTAAACAGAAGTATAGCACGGGATGCGGCCTCCTCGCCAGAAGGAGGCTGCGATGCAGCTCAAACACGTTACCGACCTCTATGAGGCGGCGTTTCTCGTAGCGGAGGGGTACGACATCGACGGGGTCGAGTGCGTCCCTCTTTCCAAGACGGTCGCGTGCCGGATCTCGTTCCGGGACGCGGATGGCATCGAGAAGGCGCGGGAAGCGTTTTACTCGAAGGCCGCGTGCGTGAATATCCACGCGTTCCGGCAGGCATATAACCAGGTCAACGGCTTCGTCCACACGGCCAAGAAAAGCTACGAGAAAAACCGGAAGGCCGGGGGTGAGGCATGACAACCATCACCGTCTGCCAGCGGAAGGGCGGAAACGGGAAGTCGACGAGTGCCCTCAACCTCGCCCACGCGTTCGCCCTCTCGGGCCTCCGCGTCCTCCTCATCGACCTTGACGAGCAGAAGAACACGACGAGCGCGATCGCGACGCGGGGGAATCCAACTCGCACGATCGAGGATTTGCTCATCGACCCTGAGAGCGCAGTATCGGACGTGACCGAGTCGACCGAATGGGACGGCGTGAGTCTTATCGCGGCCTCGAGTAGCCTTTCGGGGGCGATCCGGGAACTCGACGGCGAGGTCGGCAGTCACCTCGTTCTCAAGGAAAAGCTCAGCGCGGCGCACGACCGCTTCGATCTCTGCCTCATCGATACCTCCCCCTCGCTCAATATCCTTGTCGTAAATGCCCTCTGCGCGAGCCGCTATGTCTTCGTCCCGCTCTCGTCGCGGTACTTTTCCCTCCAGGGACTCGCTCAGACGCTCGAGTCGGTGCGGAAGGTCTCGAGCAGGCTCAACGCCGATCTTTCAGTGCTCGCGCTCGCGTTCGTCATTCACGACGGGCGGTCGAGCCTCGCGAAAGAGGTGATCGAGAAGGCGCGAGGCGAATACCCCGAGCTCGTGTGCGGCACGACGGTTTCGCAGAATATCAGGATCGAGGAAGCGCAAGTTTTGCGGAAGAGCATCTTTGAGTACGCGCCTCTTGACCGGGGATCGACGCAGTACCGTGCCTTGGCCGACGAACTCCTTACCCGCATGGGGAGGTGAGGAGCATGGCAAAATCAATGCTCAAAGACTTTCGCATCTCGGGCGACGTGATCGACGCGGTTTCAGGCGTCGTCGCGCGGCAGGAGGCGGAAGCGTATGTAGCGGCTAAAAAAGAAGGTGGCCTCATTCCCGAAGAAGGGCCGAGCGAGAGCGTCACGCTTCAGGCGATTGTCGATTCCTATGAGCGGAACCTCGCCTCGTCCGTCGAGGCGAAGGCGTTTCTCGAACGCTCAGGGGTCACCGACTGGACGATCCTCCGCCGGTTGGGCGCGGGGTATTGCGACGGCACGCTTTCTGAGCGGCTTTCCGCTCGGCAACGCGCGGAACTCAGCCAGCGGGGCGTCCTTACGAAAGGCGGCGACGAGTCGCTGAGTCAGTGCGTGACCTTGCCGCTTTTCGACGCCGCGGGCGCGGTCGTCGGTATCGCCGGGATTCCGGTCGCGGGTGGAACGGAGCGCGTTATCGGCGCGAAGGGACTCGTGAACCGGGCGGCGCTCGCGGTGTGGCGCGAGGAGATCATCCTTACCGAAACGGTGCTCGACGCGGTGAGCCTCCTTTCGATGGGGATCGAGCGCGTGCTTCCGTGCATTGGCGAAGATGGCGACGCGAGCGAGGAGCGCGCGGCCTTGAAGGAAGCGGGCGTGAGCCGGGTCGTGATCGCGTTCTCGACGCGCGATGCGGGCCGCGCGAAGGCAAAGAGGCTTTCAGGTATCCTTACCGACGAGGGCTTTTCTGTCGCCGAGATCGCGTGCGAGGACGGGGATAGCTGGAGCGAGGCGCTTCGTGCGGGCACTCTTGCGGCTGACGTCGAGACCCTTATCCGTGAGGCGTCATTCAGCGCCGGAGCCGCGCGCGAGAAATGGGAGTGGAACGCGAGAAGCCAGCGCTGGGAGCTTACGCGCGACGGGCTCGTCTACAAGGCGATGGGAAGCGTGAAGCGAATCGGGACGAGCATGCGCTTGTCGGTCAGGATGGAAAAGGACGGGAAGCGCTATCTCGATCACGTTGACCTTTATTCCGCGCGGAGCCGCCTTGCGTACCGGGAGCAGGGAGCGGCGGCTCTTAACCTCGAGGGCGCGGTCATCGAGCAGGATCTTCTTTCATTGCTCGACCAGCTCGAAAGCGAGGCGGAAGCGGACGAGAGCGCCGCGCCTACGGAACGCGTGGTCACGGAGGAAGAGGCCGCGCTCGCTCTCACGCTTCTCGAGAGCGACACGATTTTCGAGGACATCGTGCGCGACATGGACGCGATCGGGCACGTCGGCGAGGACGAGAACAAGCTCCTCGTGTACCTCGCGGCCTCGAGCCGGAAGCTCATGAGCCCGGTGAGCGTCGTCGTGACGAGCGTTTCGGCGGCGGGGAAGAGCTTTCTCATCGACACGGTGCGCCGCCTCATGCCCGAGGAGGACGTGGTGAACCTGACGAGCCTTTCCGACCAGGCGCTTAATTACATGACCGACGGTTCCCTCATGCACAAGCTCTTGATCCTCGGCGAGGCGGTGCATAACGAGGTGGTCGAGCACCAGATCCGGGAGATGCTTTCGGCGCGGTGCCTTTCGCGCATGGTCGTGACGAAGGACGAGCGGACGGGGAAGCTCGCGAGCGCGCTCGTGCGGCAGGAGGCGGTGGTCTCGCTCATGATGAGCACGACGCGCTTCTCGATGAACGAGGAGAACGCGAGCCGGTACCTCTTGATCCACGCCGACGAGAGCGACGAGCAGACGAAGCGGATCCATGAGCGGCAGAACGCGTCCTACACCCTCGAGGCGATGAGACGGAACGCCGAGATCGTGCCCGCCGTGATACGGAAGCACCAGGCGGCCCAGCGGCTCCTTAAGAGCGTCGTCGTCGTCAATCCGTACACGGCGGGGAAGGAGTTCCCGTACCGGCTCATGCGATCGCGGCGGGACAATAAGCAGCTTCAGGACCTCATCGCGTCGGTGTGCTTTTTAAGGCAGTACCGGAAGGAGAAGCGGCGGACGGGCGGGATCACGTATATCGAGTGCGACGCGACGGACGTGTCGGTCGCGTGGAACCTCTTCAGGAAGGCCGTGATGAAGGCGAGTTACCTTGAACTCCCTGAGAGCATGGTGAGGCTCTACGAGGATATCCGCTCGATGTGCCGCGAGATCGCCTCGGAGTCGGGGATCTCGAGCGAGGACGTGAAGTTCGATCAGGGACAGGTGAGGCGGAAGGTGCATTACCTCGGCGCGGAGAGCGTCAAGAAGTACATCCATAAGCTCGTCGGCCTTGAGTACCTCGGGATGAGCGGGACGGGACTGCGGGGTCAGCGCGCGCGGTATCAGCTCATCGCCGACGAGAGCCTCGAGTCGCTCGCGGGCTTCGGCGATCAGGATCAATAAAAAAAAGCGGGTAAGCGGGGAAAAGTGGGTAATTGGGGCCGTTACCCGCTTTTCGCGAGGCGGGATAAGGCTTTGCCTCGAGTGGGTAACGAATGGAGCGGAAAGGGAGAGAGGAGAATAGGCGATGCGTCGAGACGAAGACCTTGTCGCGGAATGGGTGGCGGAGCTGATCGCGTTCGGCATGAAGGAAGGCGTTGCCGAGAATAACCGGTATGTGGTCGCGCGCTTTGTCTCCTGGCTCTCCCTCGTGGGCGCGTCGCTCGGGAGTCTCGACGAGGAACTCGGTTGGGCGTATCAGGGCTATCTTCTTGAGCGGCTCAATAGTCGCACGGGCGAGAAGCTCAACCAGACGACGGTGGCGACGGACATGAAGCGGATCAGGCGGTTCTGCGAATGGCTCGTGAAGAAGGGCTACGCGCGCGAGAATCCCCTTCTCGCCGTCGATTCAGTGCGGGCCGCGAAGAACCCGCCTTTTGGCCTTCTCCGGGAAGAGGAACTCGGGTTTCTCCTCGACGCGCTTAGCCTCTGGGATCGCGAGAGCGACGTGCGGAACCGGATGTGGGCGTACCGCGCGCACGTGATGGCCGAAACGCAGTACGCGACGGGCTTACGCATGAGCGAGCTCGGGAATCTCGAGGAGCGCGACCTCGACCTCGACCGCTTCGAGATTCGCGTGCGGAACGGGAAAGGCGGGAAGGATCGCGTCGCGTATTTGACCGTTTATGCGGCGCAAGTGCTGCGCGCGTATCTCGGGATCCGCCATCTCGTGGTGAAGGGCGGCGAGAAACGGAACCGCTTCCTTTTCGGGCCCGCCGGGGTGAACCTCGCGCGCGCGTATAACCACAAGCTTAACGAGGTCGCGCTTTCTCTCGGCTACGGGCGGTTCTTCAATCACAAGTTCCGCCATGAACTCGGCTATCACCTCATTCGCGCCGGGTGCCCGATCAGGAGCATTCAGGCGATCCTCGGCCACGACAAGCTCGCGAGCACCGAGATATACACGCGCGTTGACGCGGAAGACGTGCGCGAGGTTCTCGACGCCTTTCATCCGCGCTCGGCATGAGGCTCACTTCTTCTCGCGTGCGCGCGATGTGGGAAGCGCATGTCGCGGAGAAAGGGCTCGCTCCCGCGACGGTCAAGACGTACAAGCGGCTCTTTCGCGACCTTTCGCGGTTCGTCGAGTCGGCGCATGGGAGTGGTTGGGACTGGCGCGAGATCAGCCGGGACGACGGCGTCGCGTACGCCGAGTGGCTCGAGAAGCGGGGATGGTCGTACACGAGCAGGAGGCTTTCGTTCAAGGCCGGGTGCTGGATCGTGAAGCTCCTCTGGCAACGGAAACGGATCCTCACCGATGCCTGGCATGGCCTCGAGATGAAGTACCGGAAGAACGCCGTGCGGCTGTGCCTCGACGAGGACGAGGTGCGGGCCTTTCTCGAGTCTATCCCGATCGACGACCTCTATTCCCTTCGCGACCGCGCGCTGTTCGAGTTGATGTACTCCTCGGGACTGCGTCCGGGCGAGGCGTGCCGCGTCAGGCGTGACGATATCGACGCGGAGCGGCGCATGATCGTCATCAGGAAAAGCAAGTTCGCCAAGGATCGCGTGGTGCCGGTGACCGAGCCCGCGATGCGCGCGCTATCGCTCCTCATGGAAGTCAGGAAGGGCGATTATCTTTTCGGTATTCGGGGCCGACAGCCGCTTTCGTACAACGTTCTTGCCTCGCGCTTTCGCGCGCGCTATCAGGCGGCGGGTTTCACGCGGGAGGGCATCGGGCCGCATAGCCTCCGTCATTCCTGCGCTCGGCACCTTCTCGCACACGGCGCGGATATCCGGTACGTGCAGCGGCTCTTGGGTCACGAATCGATCGAGACGACGGTCGTCTACACGTACGAGCAAACCGAGCAGGTCAAGAAAACCTATCGGCGCTACCATCCGCGCGAGGGGATCCTTTATCGCGAGGTCGACGACGACTACCTTGCCCGGATCGCGGCGTTTCGGGCGACCCTTGAGCCCCTTTTCACGCGGCGGCTCACGAGGCGGCCGAAGACGACGGGTGATCCCGGGAAGGGCGTAAACGATTGAGTTCGCGCTAAAACCGGGGTACACTGATAGATATCCATCATGAAAAACCCGGATTGCCTTGAAAACTTGAGCCGCTCAAAAGTCGCAACTCTTTGCGCGGGAAGCGTTTATCCGCTTACGGGAGGGAACGACTCGAGTAAGGATTATTGGAAGCTAATGAAAAATGGAAACTTAGTTAATGA
>DAOPXQ010000131.1:0-7043 GCA_035352395.1 Treponemataceae bacterium
CGCGAGAGAGGGCGGAGATCGGCTTCGCGACGCCCTGAAGGAAGGGACCATACGCGCCGGCGCCCGCGAGGCGCTGCACGAGCTTGTAGCCGATGTTTCCTGCGCCGAGGTTCGGGAACACGATCGTGTTGACCTTGCCGGTGACGGGGCTGCCAGGGGCTTTCTTCTGGGTAACGGACGGAACGAGCGCGGCGTCGGCCTGAAGCTCGCCGTCATAGACGAAGTCGGGCTTGCGGGCGTCGAGGATCTTCACCGCTTCCTGCACGGCGAGAACCGCGGGGTCGTTGCCGCCCGATCCCTTCGTGGAGAACGAGAGGAGTGCGACGGCCGGTTCGGCGCCGAGAAACTCGCGGCAGCTCTTGGCGGCGGACACTGCGATGTCAGCGAGCTGCTCAGCGCTCGGCTGGGGGATAACCGCGCAGTCGGAGAAGATCATGAGGCCGTCTGAGCCCCATTTGCTGTCCTTCATTTCCATGACGAAGCAGGAAGACGCGGTCTTCGATCCGGGAGCGGTGCCGATAACGGTGAGGCCGGCGCGGAGAAGGTCCGCGGTCGTGCTTTCGGCGCCGGACACCATTGCGTCGGCGTAGCCCTTGTTGACCATCATCGCCCCGAAGCGGAGGATGCCGGAGATATCGGCGCGCGCCTGCTCGGGGGTTATGCCCTTTGCCTTGCGCTTCTCGTAATAGGTATTGGCGAAATCGTCGAGCCAGGCGGACTTCAGCGGATTGATGACCTTGATTCCGTCAAGGGAAACGTTCACCGACTTCGCGACGGCGGCCACAGCGGCCTCATCGCCGAGCAGGGTCACCTCCGAAGCGATCTTTCCGTCCACGATCAAGCGCGCGGCCTGTACGGTACGGGGCTCGGTTCCCTCGGGGAGAACGAGCTTATTCTTGTAGCCTTGAGCCTTCGCCTTCATCGATGCGACAAAATCCATATTTATGCTCCTTAATATTGAAAAAAGATAACGGCCAACAGCATACTCCCGCCCGCGAGTTTCTGCAAGCTGACGAAATGCGTTCGGCGAAGTCTACAGATACTCCTCGAGCCAGGAAAGGATTTCCGGGCGAACGCGATCCTTCGTCTGGTTGTCGACGACGATCTCGGTACCATGCGGGGTCGAATCGAGAACGATTACCTTCTTCGGATCCTGGATTACGGTTTCATACACCTCTTTTTGCACGCGAACGTACTTGGCGCCGAGATGGTCGTTCGCGCAATACACGCCGAGAATCGGCGCGTGGTCGAGCGGCGGGGGATTAATCTCGGACATGGAGAGAAAGACGATCGCCTTCAGCGTTATGGGAAGGGGCGACTGCATCGCGGTGATCATCTTGATACCGCCGTGGCAGCCACCGATGAACGCGGCGCGCGTGGTATCGATCCTGTCGCCGTATTTTTCCATGACCCTTGCGATGTCTTTCGAGATGTCGTCACCGTGAAAGTCCGTCCAGCCGATGTTAACGACGACGTAGTCTTTCTTCGCGAGCTCATCGGTAAAGTTACCCCAGTCCTCGACCTTGCCATAACCGTTATGCGCGAGAAACACGACGGGGAGCCGCTCTTTTCCTGCGGGCACGGTGATTTTCATCGTATCGAGCTGTTCGGTCCGGGGACCGCATCCGGTAGCCATCAACGTCATCGCGCCGAGAATCGGTAGCAAAAAAATATCGCGCGTACTATGCATGTTCATGAATTCCTCCTAAACGGAGATACTATACCATTTAAATGAGTCGTAGCTTCGGAACGGGCGTTCTTTCTTGACAGAACACCCGAATTCATTCTACGGTGAGCGCACCATGAGCAACGTAGGAATCCTCGGCCTCGGCCGCTTCGGCAAATTCTGGGCAACCGTCCTTTCCCACTCGCATACCGTCTACGGGTATAACCGCAGCGTACCGGCCGAGCCGAACTGCGAATTCGTCAGCCTCGAGGAACTGTGCCGCCTCCCTGTCATTTTCATCTGCGTTCCCATACGCACGGTTCCGGAGATCCTCCGGAAAATCGCCCCGATGCTCGAGCCGGGAACGCTCGTCGTCGACACCTGCTCGGTCAAGATGGAACCCGTCCGCTGGATGCGCGAGATACTCCCCCCGCACGTCGGAATCCTCGCGACTCACCCGATGTTCGGGCCGGAATCGGCCAAGGAAGGCCTCACGAGACTCCCGATGATGATGCATCCCGTCCGCATGGAAAACCGCATCTACGACGAATGGACTCATTATTTCCGCAGCCTCGGGATCATGGTGGTCGAGATGACGCCGGAGGAACACGATCGCCAGGCCGCGATGAGCCAGGCGCTCACGCACATGGTCGGGCGAACCCTCAACCTCATGGGTATCGAGGAATCCCCGATCGGCACGCTCTGGTATCGCAAACTCCTCGCCATCGCGAAGCAGGTGGAAAAAGACTCGAGCGAGCTCTTCCTCGACATGCAAAACCTCAATCCCTACGCCGCCGAGATGCGTTCGTCGTTCGAGCGCGCCTGGCGCGAGGTATGCGAAGGCTTGACCGATACCGCCAATCGCGGATAATCTTCGTTATCATGGTAGACAATAAGGATAACGACCTCCTCGACCTTGATGAGGAAGATTACGATACCGTTCTCGCGCCGGACATCGATTTTACCGGCACCATTCAGTTCGAAGAGCCATTCATGATCAAAGGACGCGTCTCAGGATCGATCGAGGCCTCAAGCGATCTCATGGTCGACACGGGCGCCGTCGTCAAGGCGAATATTAACGCGAACAGAGTGATCATCAAGGGCGAGGTCAACGGCAACGTCACCGCGACTCAGATGGTGCACGTTTTCAGCTCGGGCAAACTCAACGGGGACGTAACGGCCCCGGAGGTCGTGCTCGAAAGCGGATGCTATTTCACCGGCATCTGTACCATGACCAGGTGAACCACCTTATGAAAAACATGCGGAAACGCCTTATCGTTCTGATTCTCTTGGCGCTCGCGTCGGTTCCCGCCCTCGCGCAGGACAAACCGGACGCGCTCGCGCTCTATCGCGACGGGAAATACGCCGAGTCGATCGACATCTGCCTCGCCGAGATCCAGGGCGAGCCCGCGAATCTCGAAAGTCACGTCGTCCTGTGCTGGGCGCTCGTGCAGGCGGCCCGTTACGAGGAAGCCGACGCCTGGGCCGAAAAAGGCCGCGCGATTTCCAAATACGATCCCCGCCTTATCGAGATTCAGGCCGAGGCAAAATACTATCGGGGGATCAACGACCAAGCGCTAAAGCTCTTTCAGGAATACGTTTCCTATGCCCCGAACGGCAGCAAGCTGGCCCCGGTGTACTCGTTTATGGGCGAGCTGTACCTAAGGCTAGGCCGGTTCCGCCACGCGGATATCGCGTTTTCCACGGCGATCCAGCTGGACGGGCTCAAACCGCAATGGTGGGTTCGGTGCGGCTATGCCCGCGAGATGGCGAAAGACTATCGCCACGCCCTTGAAGCCTATAACAAGGCGCTTGCGCTCTCCCCGAACCAACAGGACGCCACGAGGGGCAAGGAACGGGTACTCGCTCAGCTATAATGCCCACCATTCACTTCGAAACCCTAGGATGCAAGCTTAATCAAATCGAGACCGAATCCCTTGCCCATGCCTTTTCAGGCGCGGGCTTTACGGTCGATCTCGAGCATACGGTCTCGGGCGAGTCGGTTACCCCATTAGACGATCAAAGTAGTCCAGATAGTCCTTTACACCCTCTATACCTACCGGTAGGTATACAAAACCATGACAATCCAATCCTCTGCGTCGTCAACACCTGCACCGTAACCGGAAAGGCCGAGCAAAAAGCCAGAAGGCTGATTCGCCTACTCCTCCGGAAATTCCCCGCCGCGCCCGTCCTCGTCACTGGCTGTTACGCGGAGGTCGAGGGCGAGACCATCTCCGCGATGGATCCCCGCATCGTCGTGTTCCCGGGATCGCGCAAGGACGAGATCGCGTCTATCCCGGCGTCGCTCTCGGTAGAGGGTGACCGACCGGACCCGGCGAGAATCCTCGCGATACTCCGCGCTCGCGCGGGGTTGCCCATTCAGGCGGCGACCCACGACCCGTTCAGGCTTTCAACCGACGAATTCGTCGCGCATTCCCGCGCGTCGATCAAAATCCAGGATGGCTGCGATAACCACTGCGCCTATTGCAAGATCAGGCTCGCGCGCGGGCCCTCGGTATCCATCGATCCCGACGAGGCGGTGCGGCGCGTGCGCGAAATCGAGCGCTCGGGATGGCGAGAGGTAGTGCTCGCCGGCGTCAATCTTTCGCAATACCGGTCTAGCGGAGGTAATTTCGCGCACCTCCTCGGCCGCATAATCGGCGAAACGGATTCGATCGCCATCCGAATATCTAGCCTGTATCCCGAGCGCGTGAACGAGGAAATACTGCCGATTCTCGCGTCTCCTCGGGTACGCCCGCACTTTCATCTCTCGGTCCAGTCGGGAAGCGACCGTATTCTCCGCTCGATGCGCCGCCCTTACGGCGCCGATACCGTATATCGGGCCGCGGAACTGCTCAGATCGGTTAAGGACGATCCCTTTCTCGCGTGCGACATCATCACCGGGTTTCCCGGCGAAACCGACGAGGATTTCGAGCAAACCTTCCGCATGTGCAAGGATATCGGTTTTGCGGGGATTCATGCCTTTCCGTTTTCGGCCCGTCCCGGCACCGAAGCCTGGTCCATGCGTCCCAAGGTACCCGAGCGGATCGCGGGCGAGCGGGTAACCGCGCTTACCGAACACGCGCGGGGCAATTTTAAGGACTACGCGGCTCGCTGGACGGGAAAAACAATAGAAGCGATTGTCGAGGAATCAACCGATAGCGATGAATTAACCGTCCTAACCGCGAACTACCTGTCTTTACGGATATCAACGGCAAATTTGACGGAAATACCCCCTCGGGGTTCATCTATCCTGATTCGCCCGATCTCGGCCGAAATGGGCGAAATCGTCCTATAAAGTTGAGAAAACGCGTATACTACCGTATACTTTAGATAGAGTACACAAGGGAGGCCAAACATGAAACGGCAAATCCATATACTATTTGCGCTCATGGCGGTTGTAACGCTCAGTACGTCATGCAAACAGTTATTCACCACGTCGCTAGGCTCGAGCTTCGCGCGAACGGGAAGCGTAATTCCCGCCAACGCGTCCGTCCCCGATCTCCTCGACATCGCCGGAAGCGACGATGCTACCGATAAGCAAGTCGCTACGGATATCCTTAACGCGCTCGCGGGAAAGCCGGATGATGTCGCGGGTTTATCCACGGCGGATCAACAAGTCGTGCTGGACCTTGCGCTCGACGCGACAATCGACCTGCCCACGGTACTCGACGCGATCGACGCAGTCATGGCTGGCGGCACGGATTCGGCGGATGAAATAATCGCGGCCGTACTCGATTCGGTAAACACCTCGGTCGACTTGGGCGCCATCACGGCGATTCTCAATGACCCGTCCGCTCAAGCCGAAGTTCCCGTCGCCTCGCTCGTAACGGCGTCCATCGCGGTTCTCGCCGACGTCGCGGGAACCGTAGGTTCAACGACGATTGAGGATATCATGAACGCCCCGGATCGCGACGCGGCCATCGCGGATGCCGTCGCTAACAACCTTCTTACCCCGGAGCAACAAACCGACGTGCAAACGGTTGTAACCCTGATGGAAACCCTTAATACGACGCGCCAAGCCGAACTGGCCGCAATGGAATTGGGTGGTTACAGTCTGGGCGATTATCTGACTGAGGGGGCTTAACTATGAACAATCTCAAGAATACCATCATGAAAACATCTTTTTGCGCCCTTCTCATCGCGCTATGCGCGACCCTTGGAGCCCAGAGTTTCGATTTTGACCCGATCCGGCCCGAGATTGTCTCGGCAAGGCTCGCGGGGTACGGCGGACCGTACACGACGCTCGAAGCGGGAATCGACACCCTGTCGACCAATCCGGCGGCGCTCGCGTTCGTGAAGCCCGAATGGTCATTCTCGCGCATCGCCGCGAACGTTTCAGGCCCGCTTTTCGACCTCCCGGCGGTTTTTCAGTCATCGGACATCCCCTCCGCGGTGCTTGATCTCGTCGCGGAGAATAACGGGCTGTACGTTGGAGGCGAAGTTACCGGCCCCATCGCGATCGCCAAGGTAGACAAGAATTTCGGGTTCGGCATCTTTAACCGCGTCATAACGAACGCGAATATCCCGTCGCTCTCCAAAGCGAACGTATACGCCGGAGCCGAGCTTTTACTCGTCGGCGGATACGGCATGACGATCCTGAATAGTGGGCCTCACTCGCTTTCGTTAGGCATACAGGTTAAGGGATTCGTGCAAACCCTTTTCGACGAAAGCGGAAACTCGCTTACCGTGCTGACTAACTTCAGCAACATGGACGCGGACTCAATACCCGTCGTTCTTTCCACCGGATTCGGCATCGACGCCGGCGTTCTCTATAAACTGGGTGACCTCAGCGTCGGAATAACCTGCAAAGACGCGTTCACCCCCGTTTTCAGCACGCATTACGCGAATCTTTCCGCGTTCGGCGGCGGAACGCCCGATTCATCGGTGCAGTTCGCCACGATCGATCCCGTGCTTTCTGCTGGCATCGCCTATTCCATACCGTTTCCCGAGGATTGGTTCGCGCTAACCAGTCTCAAGTTTATGCTCGACTATCAGGACATAATCCCTCTGTTCAAGCCGTTGCATCGGAACCCGCTGCTTAACGTCGCGCTCGGCACCGAGCTCGTGCTCGTGAATATCGTCAGTCTGCGCGCCGGAATTAACGAAACGTACCTAACGGCGGGAGTCGGTCTCGACTTGGCCATATTCAAGATTGATTTCGCGATGTACGGAAAAGAGCTTGGCCTTGAGCCCGGCAAGAGGCCTTGCCTCAACATGGCTTTCGGGCTCTCGTTCGAGTATTGACCCGGGATGACCCAGGCGCTTCGGTTGACAAAGAGCGGGTATTCGGATATTCTGCTTCACGTTACCGAGGCAACTCGGGCCACTAGCTCAGTAGGTAGAGCAACGCCCTTTTAAGGCGTGGGTCGATGGT
>DAOPXQ010000132.1:0-5457 GCA_035352395.1 Treponemataceae bacterium
GATCGCGCGATGTTCTCGTTGAGCTCCGTTATCATAGAGTCCAGCTTGCCAAAAACGGTTTCATACATTTCGTTTAAGCGTTTGTCAGACACGTCACTTACGGAATGGGCGAGCTCGTTCCTGATCGAGCGAAACGTCTGGAAAAACGAGAAACCCTCGAAGTTGGTTTGCCGTACGCTCTCGCCCAAGCGCCTGATGCTCTCGTTTAGCAATGTTTTTTGGTCGTTGCCAAGTTTCGCAACTTCGGGCTTTCGGGGGTATTTTTCTTGTATGGACCGGGCGATTTGCAGGGCATGTCGGGAATATTCGCGAGACCGATCAGAGACGACACGATTACTCGTCATACCGATGTTGAGCCTTATCGAGTTTGACCCGCAAATTCTCGAGATCCTGTTTTGCCTCGTTTATACCAGAAAGTAAGCACTCGACAAATGCCTGATCGGAAAAAAGGTTGTCGCGAAACGGCTTATCTTGCTGATTACGATAGCTGACAAGTTTTTCCAGTTCCGCGTCTATGCCGTTCGCGATAGGTGCATAATTATCCGCGTCGAATTTTCCTTTCAACGTGCGATATATATCCGGTTTTTCAAACAACGCTTCATTTTTTTCTATGGAACCTTTTTCCAGGATTATCGTATCGGTTGCGAGAGAAACTGATTGCTTTCCTGAGTCCCAGGAAACTCTAAATTTATCGGTATCTACTTCAACATTGTAAATATCGCCTGTATAACCGAATTGGTCGTTAAACGTTTTATGTATTACCCCGTTGTATCCATATCTAGTATTGTGATCAACCGAGATATATTTCATCCGGGAATGTTCTCCCGTGGTTTCATAGTACTTTTTATCATCGTGTTGAACTATCGCGCACTCGACTTTTGTTTTTTCCTTTGTCACTTTAAACCACGTTACGTCTATTGCCGCTTCAAACGCCGTGATCTGGTCATCAAGGTCTTCGAGCGCGGTCGCGCACTCAAGGCCGTTCTGCTGCGCGATCTTGCGCACTATTTCCCTGACTTCGGCGCGTTGCTTATCCGTATTCCAGAGGCAGTACTCGACGAGCTGGAAATCCATCAGGTCGACTTCCCTCCGGTTATTCAGATAAGCGGACGTCTTTAAGATATTGACGATCTTCTTCCAGCGACGGTCGGATACATAATATTTCTCGTCTTCTTTGCGCTGCGGTTCGGTGTTGCGTATCGTAAGTTCTTTCCGTATTTCCATAATGCATGACTTAATGGACTGCGGCAGGACGATGGTATGAATTTCGTTGCCGAATGATTCGATGTCAGACAGGGAGAGCAGTGTATTCCGTATTCTTTCGGTGTTTGGGTTGATTTCGTTACACGGTTTCTCGCATAGGTTGAAAAAAGCATCTTCTGTTTCAACGGGACGCACCATGACGCGAACTATGAAGCGGTCCCACAGGGCCTCAAGACCTCTTCCTTTAGCCGGGAATTCGTTCGAGGCCGCGACAAGAACTTTCAGCGGAACGTCTTCCACCTTTTTACCGTTATGGAATTTCTTTTCGTTGATCAGTGTGAGCAGCGTGTTCAGGATCGCGGGTCCCGATTTCCATATCTCGTCAAGAAACGCTATGTTGGCGCGAGGCAAGTACCCGTCCGTGACCCGTTTGTATTCGTCGTTTTCCAGGCTTTTCAGTGACACGGGGCCGCAGGTTTCGTCGGGTGTCGAGAACTCGTTCATTAGATACTCAAAATAAGAGACGTTTTCCTTAAAGGCTTTATTTAATCGGCGGGCTATCATGCTTTTCGCGGTACCGGGTGGGCCCATAAAAAAAACGCTTTCGCCCGCAATTGCGGAAAGGAGGGCTAGCCGGACTGCTTCTTCTTTTCCGTACAGGCCTGAATTGAGGTAGCGCAATAGTAATCCGATTCTATCATGTACGTTTATTTTTATATCAGTAGCGGCACCGCTGTCCAGCATGAGCTTCTCCTTTTATGATTAAAAAATTCTTGCACCGTAGGGCGTGAAAGTCAAGGAAAAAATGTTATCGTTCCCTTGGAGTCTGGCAGTCGAGAAACGGCCAGATTTTACCGGAGACTTTTTTACGTGAGTCCCGCCGCTACGGGCAAGACTATGGAGATCAGTATAATACGCTTTTTCAAGTTCCGCAGGAGGAATGCTTCCGATTGGTTCGAATAATCGGGTCATATTGAAACAGTGAACCCATTCAAGCGTCGCGTATTCGACCGCTTCAAGATTCTTCCAAGGGCCTCGTTTCCTGATGACCTCGGTTTTGTACAATCCATTTATCGTCTCCGCGAGCGCATTATCAGACGCGCTTCCGACGCTCCCAACCGATGCTTCGATGCCAGCCTCGGCAAGTCGCTCTGAATATCGTATCGACAGATACTGACTTCCGTGGTCGCTATGGTGTATCAGTTTGCCGCTGATATCCCGAGCCCATATTGCCTGCTCAAGCGCGTCGAGCGTCAACTCCGCGCTCATAGATATCGCTGCCCGCCATCCGACGATCATGCGCGAAAAGGCATCAATGATGAACGCGACAAACACGAAGCCGACCCAGGTTGCGACGTACGTGAAGTCGGCAACCCACAATTGGTTCGGTCTCGTCGCGGTGAAGTCGCGCTTAACAAGGTCAAACGGATCGCGGTTTTCCTTCGATGGAAACGTCGTTCGCTTAACCTTGCCTCGCACGGCGCCTTGTAAACCAAGGCTGCGCATCAATCGTTCGACAGTGCAACGCGCGATCGTGAAGCCTTCGCGCCTGAGCTGATGCCAGACCTTTCGCGCCCCGTACACCTGAAAGTTCGCGTCCCATACGCGCTTGATCTCAACCCGATATGCCGCGTCGCTTTGTTCCCGAGCAGATCGTTTCTCAGGGTCGTTCTGTTTCGCCTTGAAATCGTAGTAGGTCGAGGGAGCAACCTGCAGTATCTCGCACATTGGCTCGACTCCCTGATCTTGGCGGCATGCGTCGATAAGCTCGACGGTTACCGCTGTTGGCGGTCGAGTTCCGCCTTCGCGAAATACGCGGAAGCCAATCGAAGTATTTCGTTGGCCTTTTTCAGCTCGCGATTTTCCTTTTGCAGTCGTTTGAACTCTTCTCGCTCGGCGGTCGTGAGCCCTTCGCGCTTGCCGGTATCGATCTCGTCTCTTCGAATCCAGTGTCGGAGTGTTTCGGCTCTACAACCGATCTTTGAGGCGACTGAACATATTGCCGCCCACTGCGATTCAGTTTCTTTTTGCTTTTCATACACCAGCCGACCGCTCGCTCTTTCACCTCGGGTGAAAACCTGTTTTCTTTGCCCATGACCATATCCTCTCAAACTTTTCGGTCTCCGGCAATCCCGGGGCGGTTCAGTTCCCGCACCATCTCGGGGTACGAGTGCATCAGGGACATCACGTCCTGCAACTGGTCGCGAAATCCATACGCGCCGCCCGACTGATAATAGCCGCTACGGCCCCACAGCCGGCAGCTGAGCGTTTGGTATTGAAGCCATCCGTTAACCAGGAAATTCACCGAATCATCGGGCGTCTCGACGTAGACGACGCCCAATCTGCGCTTCCAGTATTCCCATACTCGCTCCAGTTCCCGGTGAATCTGGGGCGTTCCGCCGAAGCGAAGAAGTATTCCGCGAGCCTCGTCCAGCGATTTGCCCGAACCGAAGGTGAAGGCAATCGTCTTTTCGTCGTTATCCTCGAGTTCGAATTTTACCTGAAGGCCGAGGCATGGGTCGAATCCCGCGCCAGTCATTCCGGAAAGCCTGTCCCGCTGCATCGCCGCGGGATTTTTCATGGACCCGTTCGAGCCCAGGAATTCGTTCCTGTCGCCGCTGACGAACCGAACGGTCTCGCTCGTGTCCAGAAACGCGACGCGGTCGGGAAATTCCTTGTTGTAATGATTATAGGCGAGCATTGCGCCGCTTTTGGGATCGACCTCGGTTATGATGTGCATATGGTATTTTTCGCGCTGCGTTCCCATGACCAATTCATAATATGCCGAGGCGGAAAGGCTTCGCCGCTTTCCGGACTGATTTCTCAGCTTCAGTACCGCGAACTTGACCGGCTGATCGAGCGAAACGAATACGGTCAGCTCCGTTTCGATCCCGTTCTCGCCGTGCTCGAAGACGCTGTAGCCGAAACCGTGGCGCGAAACGTACGCGCCGTCGCCGCCCGCCGGAAGGGGCGTGGGCGACCAAAAAGCCCCCGATTCCTCGTCGCGGATATACAGGGCCTCCCCGCACGCATCGGTCACCGCATCGTTCTTCCACGGGGTCAGGCGGAATTCATGCGCGTTCTCGCTCCACGTATAGGCACTTCCGCTTTCGGAAACCACGGTACCAAAATCCTTATTGGCCAGGACATTCACCCAGGGAGCCGGAGTCCTGCCCTTGCTCCCGGTATTTATCACGTACTCGCGCCCATCCTTCGTGAATCCGCCGAGTCCATTGAAGTATTCCAGGTCCGTTCGTTCCGACGGACTCTCTTCCGTATATTCAAGGCCTGGCCATTTGCTCGTTGCCAGCGGAGGCCTGAGCGTTCGCGGATGAACCACGCGCTCCAACTGCTCGGAAAGCGATCCGCCCCGATCAGAAATTATCGCGCGAGCCACGGTTTGCATCAGTATTTTATCCTCTTCGGACATCTGGTCGGCGCGTCGAAGGAATACCCCGCCCGGCTGGTTTGACATACCGGCCCCGTGCTTGGTTATCAGGACATTGATCTTCTCGCTCATTTCGTCCCGATACACCGAATGATCCTCGTTCCATATCACGAAGTCGACCCGAAGCCCTTTCATGCGCCAATAGGAATGCGCCTGCATAAGCTGAGCGATAAGCCCTATGTTTTCGGGATCCTCTATGCGGGCAAGGACAATGGGCAAATCCCCGGAAATGCCGTACCCCCAGAGATCGCTTTGCCCCCTGAGGTTTTTTTTCAGGATGCTCGGCGCGGCGCGCCACGCCGGATTCGCGTACACGATGGCGCCGGAAAGGCGCCCATAGAGCTGCGCGTCGGCTTCGGTCGCGTTTATTTGCTGAAGCGCAACCTGCCCCTGGGTCCACGCAAGGCTGAAAACGCGGTCCGTCAGGTTTCGATCCCGGAATTTTTCCATCAGCTTTTTCGCGTCCTCCATAGTGTCGCAGATACCGGTAACGTAATCGATGACGGCGGATTCCTGTGCTTCGAGAAGCACGGTGCAGCGTATCGAAACGATCGGGTCGAGCACCGGGCCTTCGCTGTCCGACAGAGTCTTGACGCGCATCGCGGCCGGATTGGCCAGAGACCCCAGACGCCCGATGAATTTCGCCCGGTCGGTTTCGTAGGACGCGCCCGAGGTCGTATTGCCGTGAACGGCCATAAGGTGCAGGACGAGCGGAAATGAATCCTGATCGGAACGGGGCCTCCTGCTGCAGACAATCGCCTGATAAGGCCTGACTATCTCCGTCTGCACGAAAAGGTTGCTGAAAG
>DAOPXQ010000132.1:5467-7010 GCA_035352395.1 Treponemataceae bacterium
GGGAATATTGAGGACGGCCTCGGCGTAGCTGGTAAGCTCGATCTCGCGCGTCTCGCGGGACCGGTTGGTCACCGTTATCCTGCGAAGCTCCGCATCCTCCTCGGGCGACACGACTATTTCCGTATGCGTATCGATATTCCAGTCCCTGCGCTTGAACTCGACGCGCGATTGGGAAAACACCGCTTCGTACGTCTTCGGCCTTTTCAGCGTCGGCTGGTAGGCGCAGGACCAGAAATTCCCGGACTTCGCGTCGCGCAGGTACACGAACGTTCCCGCGTTGTCCAGAGCGGCGTCCTCGTGCCACCTCGTCACCGCGAGGCCCTTCCACCGGCTGTATCCCGATCCCGAATTCGTCATCATGACGCGGTATTTTCCGTTTGATAAAAGATGAATCTCCGGCGTCGGCGTGTCTGGCGTCGTGAAAACGCGCAAAAGCGATTCTCGTTCCTCGATTTTTCGCAGGGGCCCGGTAATTTCGGCGTCATACAGATAGGGCACGTCCGCGGGAACGCGTTCTTGAAGTAGAAGCTCGGTCGCCTTGAACATCGGGTCCGCGAGAAAACGCCTTTGCATGGGACGGTCCAGGAGGGCGTATCCCAAGGACAACAGGCTCATGCCCTGGTGATGGGCCATGTACGATTTGACGACCGCGTAATTCCGGTCTTTGGCGAGCCGCGACGGCGTGTAATCGATGGCTTCGTAGAAGCCGTATCCGCCCTCGAATCCGGCGGAGCGCAAACGCTCCATGTTCGCGCAGGCCTTTTCCGGCTCTACCATCAGCGCCATAACGGACGCGTACGGGGCCACGACCAAATCCTCGGAAAGGCCGCGCTTGAAGCCGGCGTCGGGGACGCCGAATGAGCGGTACTGATAGGCCAAGGAAACATCCATCTTGTTGTAGCCGGATTCCGATATTCCCCAGGGAACGTCGTTGCGTCGGGCGTATTCAATCTGTCGGGCCACAATGGATTTGTACGTCCGGTTCAGGAGCGTACCCTCGTAATCCGGCATGACCAGAAGCGGCATGAGATACTCAAACATCGATCCGCCCCATGAGACCAGCAGGGGATCCCCGCCGCGCATGGAAAGAAGCCTTCCAAGCATGAACCAGTGTTCCTGAGGAACGCGCCCCTGGGCGATCGCCACGTAGCTCGCCAGCCTTGATTCGGAGGCCAGAAGATCGTAGCAGGAAACGTCGGCTTTCTGCTCGCCGACGTTATATCCGATCGAGAACAGATGCTTATTCCGGTCATACAGGAATTTGTATTCCACGTTCGAAAGCTCTTCGCATGAAAGAAGCAAGTCCGCTATGGCGGCGATTCGCTCGCTTGCCCTGGCGGCGGCTTCCCCTATCGCGCCGCCGATCTTTGCCAGCCATTCTCCGGCCGCCGAATGGGCCTCGGTATTCTTTTGGGCCGTCCCGATAAGGGGCAGCAGCCTCGATTCAATGCGGGCCACATCGTCCAGGGTCGGTACTTCGTCCATGACCCGAAGCGCTTCCCCGAGCGTCCCGAGGCTTTCGCCGTCGAGGCCGCAGGCCTCC
>DAOPXQ010000133.1:0-6964 GCA_035352395.1 Treponemataceae bacterium
AATGCTTGAGGGGCCTTTTCGCCAGCCCTAAGTCCACGTGACAATACCCGCCGGGATTCCTTTCAAGGTAATCCTGGTGGTAACGCTCGGCGGGGTAGAAGGGGCCCGCGGCGCGGATCTCCGTGACGATCGGCTCGTCGTACGCACCCGAGACGTCGAGCTCGCTCACCGCCGCGATCGCGATCTCCCGCTGCTTCGCGCCGACGGTAAAGATCGCCGAGCGGTATTGGCTCCCGACGTCGTTGCCCTGACGATCCTTCGTCGTGGGGTCGTGCATGCGGAAAAAATGGAGAAGCAGTTCCCGATACGTAATAATGGACGGATCAAAGATTATACTGATCGCCTCCGCGTGCCCGGTAATCCCTGAGCATACTTCTTCATACGTCGGGTTCGCGGTACTGCCGCCTGAGTATCCGACCTCGGTCGAGACGACGCCGTCAAGCTGGCGGAAGTATCCTTCGGTGCCCCAAAAGCACCCGGCCGCGAAGATCGCGGTCTCTGTACCAGCGTCCGGCGCGTACGCCCCGTAACCTTCCTTCGCATAGTCCTTTTCCGATATAAAGCGTAAGGCCGCGGAGTTGATGCAATACCGTAAACCATCCGGCCCCGGGCCATCGTCGAATACGTGACCCAGATGCGAGTCCGCCTCTTTACTGCGCACCTCGACCCTCGTCATACCGGCGCTCGTATCGGTCTTATCGTACACCGCTCCCGATTCTATTGGTTTGGAAAAGCTCGGCCATCCGGTCCCCGAGTCGAACTTGTCATCCGAACTGAACAGCGGCACGCCCGACACGATGTCGACGTACATGCCCTTTTCGTGGTTATCCCAATACTCGTTCCTGAACGGCGGCTCCGTTCCGCAAAGTTGAGTGACGCGATACTGTTCGTCGGTTAATGTTATATGTCGTTTCATTATGCTTAATATAATGAAATTCTGCTCAATAAGGCAGCGACATGAATTCCGTTGATTTCATTATAAATGAACCGCATGCGGACTGAATTGATACGTCAATTATAGATTTAAAGTAATAAAGCTTGAGTTGATACAGAAAGCTCACATTATATTCATTTAATGAATGATGGTACCGCGGCGGGATTGCGGGAGTTCCGCAAGCACGTAAATTACAATTATTTGTTGTAATTTACAATTAATATACCACCCTCCGACTATCTGCGTGATAGTATCTAATTACTATGTACGTAAACCACAACGATCGAATGATGAGTCGCTCTGCGAAGGGTGGCGTAACGCTGGCGAAAGTCGGATTAGCGTTTTCGGCGCTTATTCTAATGGGGACTTTCTTCTCATGTTCCACGGGCAGTCCCGCCACCGATTTGAATGTCCCGCCGCCGAGCCGAAACACCGCATTGACGGAAGATTTCTCCAATATCGACGAGTCGCTCTGGCAACGGGCGGATTGGTCGAACGATGGCATGTTTAACTGCGGATGGAAGCCAGACCACGCGGTAGTCTCGGGCGGGATGTTGACCCTGGCTCTGGACGATACCATGAGCCATGATAAGCCTTATACCGGCGGTGAATTTCGCTCGACGGACACCTTCTCTTACGGCAAGTTCACCGCTCGCATGAAGGCTGCAAAATCCGACGGAATCGTTAGTTCCTTTTTCCTGTACACGGGCGATCCCTGGGACGAGATCGACTTTGAAGTCCTTGGAAAGGATACTACCAAGGTTCAGCTCAATTACTTCGTAAATGGGGTGGGGCACCATGAGAAGATGATTGATCTTGGATTTGACGCCGCGACGGGCTTTCATGACTACACGATAGAATATGGGAAGGGCTACATCGTGTGGTACGTTGACGGCACGGAAAAATATCGCGTGACGGGCGCCGCGAGTTCCTTGCCGAGCCATCCAATGAAGATCATGGTCAATCTTTGGCCCGGCATCGGAGTCGACGATTGGCTAAAACCCTTTGTGTATTCCTCCCGCCTAGAGGCGCAATACGCTTCGTTGAGCTTCACGCCGGCGAATTGACGGTGGGGTGGCGGAGAGGTTAAAAACGCCGTTAGGCGTTTTTAGCATCGGAGACAGGGGAGGCCGCGTGGGCTTAGCTTGGCGCGCGCGGCGAAAAACTTATTGGCGGGGATTACCCGCCTCCCCTAAAAGTAGAGCCTTAGGACGATGTCGCGGTCGTGGTTGCCGAAGCCCTTGCCGAAGATGTTGATGCCGCCCATGTTGCGCGCGTTCTCCTTGACGCCGATCCTTACGCGGATCGAGTGATGGTCGCGGAGACAGAGGTCGTCCAGGGTGACGTCGGAGATCCGCACGCCGTCCACGAACGAGCCGTCGGCAGTAACGCTCCATTGCTTCAATAAACCGTACTGCGATCCCTCCAGCTTCCACCAGGGTGGCGTGAGCTTGCCGCGCTTGTCGCCGAAATCGCCGGGAGAGGTCCAGAAGCCGATCTCCACGCCGTTGATCCAGACGGTGATGTCGGACAAAAGGTTGGGATTGGTGCCGGGGACTTCCGACGAGAGCTCAGCGCAAAGTTCGAGCTTGGTGAGATTGTTGCCCTTGTAGAGCCCGTTGTTCGGGAATTTGTATTCGACGTAGCCCTTCTCGAACCAGAGGAGCCCCGCCTTCATGCGGTTGGGGTTGAGGAACTCGTCGGGCACGTCGAGAAAGCCGATGATCGATTCCGTGGAGCACATCCCGCAGGGCGGGGAGACTTCGTAGCCGGTAAAGAGCCCGATCGGCATCTCCACCTCGATGGCGTTGTTCTCGTCCTTCTTCGACTTCGCGAATTGCAGGACGATCTCCTGGTAGATCCCATGGCAGATTTTTTGGTTTCCCTTTTTAGCCTTGATGGTCTCCGTCCGGATCAGCGACGCCTTTTCCAGTATCTGCACGTTGATCGCGACGGTGGACTGCGGAAGTTCCAGGAGCTTCGCGAGGTCGTTGACGTTAAGGCTCTCGTCCCGTAGGCACTGCAGTATCTTTATGCGCAGTTCGGAGCATATGCCCTTGAGTACGCGGCTCTCCTCGTCGCTGTTTATGACGAGTATATTTTGGTTTCCCGTTGGAACGCTCATAACTCATTTATATCATGATTTCTGATTTAGTTAAAGAGCAAATTGTTGCTTTTCGCAAAAAATAGGCTTGTGTATCATAAAAAGCGATATATAACAATTTATTTGACATATAAAAAAACCACTTGTAGACTGCAGTCATAATTAATTGAGGTGCGTATGAACATGCGAAAGGGGATCGTCGGGATAGTCGCTATTCTGATGGTCGTTAGTTTGATGGTCTCTTGCTCCGGCAAGACGAAATCCGAAAACGGCAAGGTGACCGTCAATTTTTGGCATCTTGACAGCAACGATCTGCATTATCCCGAGTGGGAGAAGATCGCCGCGAAATTCATGGAGACGCATCCCAACGTCGACATCAAGATCACCGTTCTCGAGAACGAGGCGTACAAGAGCAAGCTCGCGACGGTCATGCAGTCCGGCAATCCCCCGGACATCTTCCGCAGCTGGGGCGGCGGCGTCATGAACTCCTACGCCGAGTCCGGCCTCCTCAAGGACATCACGAACGAGTATAAGAACAAATGGGACAGCAAGATCGGCGAGGGCGCGGTCGGCGTCTACAGCTACAAGGGCAAGATATACGGCCTTCCATACACGATGGGCGGCGTCGGCATTTGGTACAACAAGGAACTCTTGGCCAAGGTCGGGTACAATACCCCGCCCGAGACCTGGAATGATTTCCTTGACTGCGTGAAGAAGCTTAAGGCCGCGGGCATCACCCCGATCGCGCTCGGCGAGGGCGATAAGTGGCCCGGGCATTTCTGGTGGGTGTACCTCGCGGTACGGCTCGGCGGAAAGGAAGCCTTCGACAAGGCGACCATCGGCAACGGCTCGTTTAACGACGAACCCTTCGTCAAGGCAGGCGAGCTTCTCCAGGAACTGATCGCGCTCAAGCCCTTCCAGGAAGGGTTCCTCGCCGCGACCTACGGCGGCGACCAGGCCGCGCTCATGGGTAACGGTAAGGCCGCGATGGAATTGATGGGGCAGTGGGCCCCCGCCGTCGAGATCGGGTCCTCCGCGGACAAGAAGGGCATCGGCGACAAACTCGGCTTTATGTCGTTCCCCGCCGTCGAGGGCGGGAAGGGCAAGCTGACCGACCTGATGGGCGGCGGCGACGGTCTCGTCATCGGTAAGAACGCGCCCAAAGAGGCGGTTGAATTCCTTAAATACATCACGAGCGTCGAGAACGAGAAATTCCTGACCACTGGCCCGCTCGGGATCGTCCCCACCGCGATCGGCGCGGAGACGGCCCTGACCGACCCGAACCTCGTCGCCATCAACAAGGCCGTCAGTCAGGCCGCGTACTTTCAGCTCTACTACGATCAGTACCTGCCCCCCGCCACCGGCGAGGTCGTGAAGGACGCCACTCAGGGTCTGTTCGCCGGTACCATGGGCCCGAAGGAAGTCGCGGCCGCGGTAGCCGCATCGTATCAGGCCGAGAAGAAGTAACAATATGACCGGCGGCGGGAACTCTCCTCTCCCGCCGCTTCCAAGGGAGGGTATGATGGACGGAAAGGTTTCGGCGATTGTGGGCAACAATGGGTCTCCCGGAAAAAAGGCCCAGGCGAAAAGTCACGATAAGGCGCTTTTTTACGCGCTCTTGCTGCCGGCGTTTCTTCTGGTAACACTGTTCATCATATGGCCCGTCGTCAATACGGTATTTTATTCTTTTTACGACTGGAATGGGTTCGGCCCGCTCAAGAACTTCGTCGGGCTAAAGAACCTGCGGACGCTCTTTCGCGATCCGCTGTTTTGGAACGCGCTGCGCAATAACGGCATCGTAATCCTATTCTCCGTCTGCGTGCAGCTTCCCATAGCGTTTTTACTCGCCTTGCTCGTAAGCAAGAGCTCAAGCAGGCCGACTATTTTTTTCCGCACGGTCTTTTTCCTTCCGTACATTCTCTCGGAAATCATTACCGGCGTGATCTGGCGATTTATTTACCATCCTCAGTTCGGGCTGCTTCAGCAGATATTCGCCAAATTCGCGCCGGATTATTCCTATACGGGGTTTCTCGCCGACCCCAAGACGGTCTTCGTCTCGATTCTGTTCGTTATTTTCTGGAAGTACTTCGGCTTTCACATGATCCTGTACGTCGCGGGCCTTCAGGGGATTCCCCCCGAGTATCACGAGGCCGCCTTGATCGACGGCGCTAATCCCGTTCAGGCCTTTATTTACGTAACGTTGCCGTTCATGAAGAACGCGATTCAGATGTCTCTCTTTTTCTGCATAATCGGCTCGCTTCAGGTATTCGACGTGATATGGTCGATGGGCCAGGGAGGACCCGTTCACGCGGCGGAGACGGCGGTCGTGTACCTTTATAAATTCGGAATCAAGTCGTCGAAGATGGGCTTCGGAAGCATGGTCGCCATCGTCATCTTCATCATCTGTCTCCTCTTTAACGTATTGTATCAGCGCGTGATCAACAGGGAGGAAAAATAATGACGCAAATAAGCCCCTCAAGAAGAAGAATCCCGAGTCTCGCCGAATGGACGAAGTTCGCGATTCTGATACTTTTCGCCCTCGTTATCCTCGTGCCGATATACCTCGCGGTGATCGGCGGGTTCAAGACGATCGGCCAACTTAACGCGGATCCCGTCGGTTTCCCGAAACCCTTTATGGCGGAGAATTACGCCAACATATTCCTTAAGAGCCGATTCTTCGCGTACTTTCTCAACTCCTCGATCATCATGGTCGCGACGGTCGCCGTCGACGTCACGGTTTCCGCGATGGCGGGTTTCGCGCTCAGCAGGTTTACCGTAAAGACGAAGAACGTAATCTATCAGTATTTTCTGCTTGGCCTCCTTTTCCCCATGACGCTCGCGATCCTTCCGCTGTATATCCAGCTTCGCGCCGTCGGCTTATTGGATACCTTTATCGGCGTCATTCTGCCGCAGACCGCGTTCCTGTTGCCGTTCCACATTATGATATTTAGGGGATTCATCAAGGAGATTCCCACGGAGCTCGAGGACGCCGTGAAGATCGACGGCTGCGGGAAGATGGGTTTTTTCGCGCATGTCGTCGTGCCCCTCTCGCGTCCGGCGATCGCAACCGTTTCAGTTCTCGCGATGGTCGCTAGCTGGAATAATTTCTTTCTCCCCTTGATCGTCCTTGACGATAAGGATAAATTCACGCTGCCGATGGGAAGCATGGATTTCGTCGGGCAGTATCTCGCCGACTGGAACGTCATTCTCGCGTTCTTCGTCGTCAGTATGATCCCCGCGATCGCGTTCTACCTATACGCGCAGCGCCACATCGTTTCGGGTCTCGCGGCGGGCGCCGTGAAGGGCTAATAAATTTGCACAACTGAGAAGGGACTTATGGGTGAATTAAGCGCGAAGGTGAGGGTTGACGGGGATTTGGTCGCGTGCTCCGTCGACGATAGGGTGTTCGGCTCGTTCGTGGAGCATCTTGGGCGGGCCGTCTATGGCGGCGTGTATCAGCCGGATCACGTATCGGCCGACGAGGCCGGATTCCGTAAGGACGTTCTTGAACTCGTTCGCGAGTTACGCGTTCCGATCATTCGCTATCCGGGCGGTAACTACGTTTCGGCGTATAAATGGGAAGACTCCGTTGGCCCAGTGGAGCAACGGCCTAGGCGCATGGACCTGGCCTGGAAGGCTGTTGAGCCGAACACGGTCGGCCTCGCGGAATTCTGCGAATGGGCGGAGAAGGCCGGCAGCGACGTGATGATCGCGCTTAACCTTGGCACCCGCGGCATCGAGGACGCGCGAAATTTCGTGGAGTACTGCAACCATCCCGGCGGGCTGTACTGGAGCGATCTTCGCCGCTCGCACGGCAGGGATAAGCCCTATAACTTCCGGGTATGGTGCCTTGGCAACGAGATGGACGGGCCATGGCAGATCGGCTGCAAGACCGCGGACGAATACGGAAAGCTCGCGGGCGAGGT
>DAOPXQ010000134.1:0-6955 GCA_035352395.1 Treponemataceae bacterium
ACTCCGCGTCGAGCCGAGGCTCCCCGCGCACGTCAAGAACGCGACGATCACCCGCATGTACCGCGGCTGCAAGTACGTGATCGCCGTCGAGAACAAAAAGCCCGACGGAAATATCGCCCTCACGGTCACCTCAGGCGGCGTGAAGGTTGACGGCACACTCGTCGCGGCCGGCGCTAAGGGCGCCACGGTCGAGCTTAAGGCAATCGTCGGCTGATGCCGTATCGCGTCCCGCCTTCGCGGGGCGCGCTTTATTCAATTCAGTGGGTCTGCCCGAAAGGGTGGGCCCCTTTTTTTTCTTGACGGCCGTCATTCGCGCGCGGCATACTGAGTGCGCGAGAGCGACATAAAGGTGTATCAGATGAAAAAAGGCGAGAAGGCCGGGCCGCTGATTTCGGTCGTCGTGCCGTGCTACAACGAGGAAGAGGCCCTTCCGTTTTTATTCGCGGAGCTCGAGCGCCTGCGCGAATCCATGCGCAAGGTTCGGTTCGAGTTCATCCTGGTGGACGACGGGTCGCGCGACCGCACGCGCGAATTGCTCGCTAGGGGGCACGCTGATGACGCCGATTTCAAGTACATCTCGTTCTCGCGGAATTTCGGCAAGGAAGCCGCGCTTCTCGCCGGGCTCGACGCCTCCAAGGGCGACTTCGTTTCCGTCATGGACGCCGACCTGCAGGACCCGCCGTCGCTCCTTCCGGAGATGTTCGAGACCGTCGCCGGCGGCGAGTACGATTGCGCCGCGACGCGGCGCGTGACTCGGAAGGGCGAGCCCGCGATACGTTCCTTGTGCGCGCGCCTGTTCTATAAAATCATGGCGAAGATCTCGGACGCTCACGTCGTCGACGGGGCTCGGGACTTTAGGCTGATGTCGCGGCAGATGGTCGACGCGATCCTCTCGCTGCGCGAGACCAACCGCTTTTCCAAGGGCATCTTTACCTGGGTCGGCTTCCGCACGAAGTGGATCGAGTTCGAGAACGTCGAGCGCGTGGCGGGCGAGACTAAGTGGTCGTTTTGGGGCCTGTTCCTTTATTCGCTGGAGGGCATAACCGCCTTCTCGACGATTCCCCTCGTGCTCGCGTCGGTAGCGGGCATGGTCGCGTGTTTCGTCGCGTTCGCGATGATCTGCGTCGTCGTGATAAAGACGATAGTTTGGGGAGAGCCCGTAGCGGGCTATCCCTCGCTGATGAGCATCGTTCTCTTTATGGGCGGGATTCAGCTTTTCTCCATCGGGATACTGGGGCAGTACCTCGCGAAGACCTACCTTGAGACGAAGAGGAGACCTATCTATATCGTTAAGGAGAGGGGCGAATGATCGAGCATGAGCTGAAGGGCCGCCGCGCTGATACTCGCCGCGCTTCTCGCGCGCGTCGGGTACGGGATCGCGAAGACGGACTGGCACGTCGACGAGGGCATAACGCTCGCGCTGACCAACGGGACGTGGATGCCGTCGTTCGATACCGGGATCTTCGAGCGATGGATGGAAAAGGGCGAGCTTGAGGACCGCGCGTTTAATAATCATATCGCGAAGCTTGGACGAGTCGACTTTGGGCGAATATACGACGCGACGGCCCATGACGTGCACCCGCCCCTTTATTATTGGATAATCGCCGCCGCGCGACTGGCCGTCGGGGTTAGGCGCCATATGGCCGCGAACCTTCTGGTCAATTGCCTGTGCTTCGTCCTTTCCGCTGTTCTCCTTTGGCTCACGATGCGGCGCACCGTCCGCGACGAAAAGCTGTCTCTCCTCGCGTTGGCGCTGTATAGCCTCTCGTCCGCGGCGGTATCGGTTACCCTTTTCATGCGCATGTACGAGCTTCTGCAAACCGAGTGCATGCTCTTCCTCTGCTGCGCCGCGTACGTTATTTTTCCCCGCGAGGACGGTTCGTTCGGCGCGTCGCGATGGCTGTGCGTCGCCGGTCTCTGCGTCGCGTCGTTCCTCGGATTATTGACTCAATATTACTTTCTGTTCTTTATCGCTCCCATTGGGCTTGTCGCCGGTATTCTTCTTATTAAGAGAGGGGAGTTCGCGGCGTTCCTGTGGGGCTCCCTTGCCGTGCTTATCGGGCTATACGCGGCATGGCGCGTATTCCCCGTCATGGAGCTTCACCTGACCGTATCTCGCCGCGCGGGTCAGAGCAGGTGGAACCTTTTCGGCGTCAGCCCGCTCACGCGGCTTTCCTCGGTTGGGTCGTTCGCGGTCATAGCGTTCAGGTATATGCCCGCGCTTATCGCGATTCCCGTCTCCGCGATCGCGGCGGTCGTTCTCGGGAAAAGGCGAAGGGCCGAGGGCGCCGCGCTGCCCCCAGCTGGGTTCGTCGCCATCCTGCTTGCCGTCGTCGTATTCACGTTCGCCATTATCTCGCTTTCCGCCCCATACCAAACGCTGCGGTACCTGGTCGCGTTTACCCCGGCGTATACGATGCTCGGCGTTTGCCTTGCCGCGCGCCTGTTGCCCGGCCGACGCGGAACGCTCGTCCTTGCGGCCGTTTTTTTCCTTGGTATAATACCGGGCTTGCTGCCGTTCAACATCGGGACCTTTCACGAGGATTATCGAGTCGATGCCTCGCCCGAGTATTTTGCCGGCGACGAGCCCATCATCGTCGTTTCCTCGTATGCGGGATATACGTGGAAAAACCTTCTGCTCTACAAGCGCATTCCCTCGGGGCGGCGAGTCTTCGTCACCATGAGGGATCAAGGGACCGACCTTGCGCCATCGATCGCGAACGTAGCCGCGGGGTCGGGCGCGAAGGAAGTGATCGTCATCGCGGACGAGTGGTTTGGGCCTCAGAGAGGCCTTGAGCGCGTCGGGTTTTGGGGGTTCTTCGACGTGTACCGAATGAAGGTTGAATAGCTCGGCCGAATCCATTACAGTATCCGCATGATGCGGAAGAAACAGATTCAGTCCATCTCCTTCGTCGCGCTGCTCGCGCTGATGCTCGTCCTTATGGGAATGGTCTTTCTTCCCTATGTCAGCGTGCTTTTGTGGTCGGCCGTCGCCTATATCCTCATCAGCCCGGTGTACCTTCGCCTTGAGCGATGGATTCTGGGTCAAAAGAGATTCATCGTGCCAAAACGATACCTTCTCGCCGGCGCGTTCGCGGTCGGCACGGTGCTAATCATGGCCAGCGTCGCCTTTTTCGTCGGCTTTCAGCTTATCGGGCAAGGCAAGACATTCATCGAGGAATCGAAGGCATACCTTGAGCAAAACCCGATGTTCTTCAGCGAAACCCCCATCGGGACCACTATCGCGGCCGCGGTTAAGCAGATATCCCTCGGAACCGTCGACCTTTCGTCAATCGATATTAGAGCCGAGGTCATGGGGTTCCTCTCAACCTACTCGGCGACGATCGCGTCCACGGCTCGCGGGCTCGCGAAGAACATCGGAAACTTCCTATTATCGCTCGTCTTCATGTGCTTCGCGCTGTACTTCTTCTTCCTGGACGGAACGTATCTGGCGAACCTGTTCATCCGCGCAATACCGATCGACAAAGACAATATGCGGAGCCTCCTTCACAAATTCAGGGACGTCACGACGAACCTCTTTAAGGGTTTTTTCCTCGTCGCGCTGTATCAGGCATCCATCGCGTTTATTATCTTTTTCGCCTTCGGGATCAAGGGCGCGCTGCTGTTCGCGGTGCTGATCCTGTTCAGCTCCTTCATCCCCATGCTTGGTTGCGCCATCGTGTGGCTTCCTCTCGGGGTGAGCGTGATCATGCGGAGCGGAATGGGCGCGGGCATCGCGTTTATCAGTCTCTGCGCGGTGTTCATCAGTTTTCTCGATAACTTCCTGCGCCCGCTTTTCCTTAAGGACCGGATCAAGATTCACCCGCTGCTTATTTTCTTCTCGATCCTCGGTGGGCTTAAGGTTTTCGGCTTTAACGGAATAATCCTCGGGCCGATCGTGATCATCCTGTTCTTCACGATCGTCGACATGGCGCTCGAGGACGGCGAGGGCTTGGGCCCAAGTCCGGCGGCCGAGACCTTCCCGGAAGAAGACTCAACCGACGGAACCGCGGAATAGTTCACGCGTAGGCTCAGGCGATTAGCGCGGCCGAGAAATAGCCTTGTTAAATCTTAAATCGGTCGGTTATCCCGCTGAGGGCCTTCACGACCTCGGTGTTCTTCGTCGTGGCGGACATGATCCCCTCGACGGTTTCGCCGATCGCGTCGCTCGAGCGGGCGATGTCCTGCGTGCTTCGCTGAACCTTGCGGGAGATATCCTCGAGACGCGCCATTTCCTTTAGGATCATCGCGGCGCCCTGGTTCATCTCCATGGACCCGTCGCGAATCTGCACGGTAATGTTCTGTATCTCCTCGAGGGCTTCCAGTACCTGCTGGCTTCCCTCGTTTTGTTCCTTCATCGCCATCCGGATTTCCTGAATCAGGCCGTTGGCTTCCTTTATCTGCGTGGCCACCGCGCCGAACGCGTCGTCGGCCTTCGCGGAGGCGTCGACGATCGTGGAAATCGTGGTCACGACGTTTTTCAGCTCTCCTTCGATAACCTTAGACTGCTCGGAAGAGCTTTCCGCGAGCTTGCGAATTTCGTCGGCGACGACGGAGAATCCCTTGCCGGCCTCTCCCGCGTGCGCCGCCTCGATCGCGGCGTTCATCGCGAGGAGGTTCGTCTGGCTCGCGATCGCGTCGATGATCTCGTTCGTCTCGACGAGGTGCTCGGACTGGTGAGATACGTCCTTAACCAGCTCGATGACGTTCTGCATGCTGTCCCGGCCGTTGCTCGAGGCGCCGAGAAGGTACTCGAAGCTGCCGCCCGCGCGGTCGAGGTTGACGGAGATCGAGTTGATGTTCGACACCATTTGCTGGATGGCCGCGGAGGATTCCGTGACGCTCGCGGATTGATTTGATATCTGCTGCGTGAGGCTTTCGATGTTCTTCGCGATCTGGTGGATCGTGGAGGAGGTCTCGGTGACGCTCGCTCCCTGCTCTTCAGTCTGCGCGTTCAGGTCGCCGACGTTCGCGGAGATCCCGGAGATGCCTTGCTGGATGCTCTTCGCGCGTTCCTCAAGCCCTTCGGAAACTTCGGACATGGTGTCGGATTGCGTCTTGACCTGCCCGATCATTCCCTGGAGGGTTTCGACGAAGTTGTTGAAGTGAATGCCTACCTCGGAGATCTCGTCCTTCCCCGAGACTTCGAGTCGGTACGTAAGATCTCCGCTACCTTCCGATATGTCTTTCAGTGTTTTTGTTGTGTTGACGATCGGCCCGACGACGCGCTTTCCGAGTATTACGGAGACTACAAGGACTACTATGATGGTGATCAGGCAGATGATGAGGAATGAGCCAAAGATATCCATGATCGACTTGTAAAGCACTAAGTCCGGAAGGGCGATGAATACGCGGTAATCGGTTCCCGGGACGCGCGCGCCCGCGACGTGGCATTTTCGCCGCGCTTCCTCGTCGAAGAAACCCGTGAATGACTTATCGCCGTCGCGTTTGGCGATCGCCGCGCCGAACGACGCGGGAAGCCTGTCAAGGCCGAATTCCTTGGGTTCCGTCAAGGTTCGCTCGGCGTACGTTCGGGTTTTCTCGTCGAAGGTTCGGAGGGACACCAGGGCGCCCTCGTCTGTTATGATGGCTATGGTCGCCTGGTTTCCGAACAACCCCTCGGTCTCCGAGGTTATGCGATCCATGAGGGCGTTGACGTGTTCCGCGGGAATCGCGGCGGCAAGGAGTCCCGTAATGCGGGATTTCTCGTCCATAAGCGTCGTCGCCACGACGATTTGCTTTTTGCCCGTCGATTTGGATAGGTTTGGCTTTGAGACGATGGTCATCCGGCGATTTGCCGAATTATCCGTGATTACGCGCTTGAAGTAATCGCGTTCGTTGAGCAGCACCGGTTCGCTCGAGGGGTTCCCGTTCGCGACGGTTATGATCCCTCCCTGGGCGGGATTTCCCGCGTTTCCGGTTCTCCAATAACTGCCATCCTTGCGGACAAGCATGAAGGCCTCGATCGTGGCATTCGCCTTTGAGACGTCGCTTAACTCGCCCTTGACCGAGTCCCAGCGGAACGCGCGCACGTTGTCCATGGAGGCGAAGGCCTCGGTGTAGTGCTGGTTCTGGGCGAAAAAAGCGCCGACTTCCGCGGCCATACTGTCGGTGTATTTAGTGAAGAATCCCGCGGCGTCCGCGCGAACGGTCTTTCCCGTCTTGATAATGATAAAGGACATACCGCACAAGAACGGCAACATGGAGATGATGATGAAAATGATGCCAAGCTTTCGGTTTAATTTCATTGGGTTTAGCCTTCTCCGGTAACGATTTCTCTTCTAAGATTATAACGAAGATTGCGTTGATTGTCTGTAAAAATATATCTATCAGCGTTGGGTTACGGTGACTTGGAGGATAGCCCGCGACGCCACTTCGTCCACGCGAAACGAAAGAGTTTCTTGGGTAATTACCTCGCCCCGTTCGGGCAGCCTATTCGCCTTTTCCATGACGAACCCCCCTACCGTGTCGTAATACTCCGACGAGACGGCGGTTCGGAGAAGGGCGTTCAGGTCCGAGATTCGGAGATTTCCCGGGACGCGCACCTTATTTGGCCCGAGTATCACTATTCGCTCAAGGGGGTGATCCGATTCCTCGTCGTATTCGTCGGATATCCCGCCATAAACGGAGGCGATCGCGTCTTCCATCGTGACGAGGCCGACGGTCGCGCCGTGTTCGTCGACCACGATGGTCATATTTAGGCGATCGCGTCGCATGGAAACGAGCAGTTCCCGGAGACTTTGGCTTTCCGGCGCGAAATGCGTGGGTCTGATGATCGAATCAAGCCTGAATGGTTCGTCCCCCTCTCCGAGGAAAAGGATGTCCTTGTAATGCACGATACCGAGTATTGAGTCGATTGAGCCTGAAAATACGGGCATTCGCGAGTATCGATGCTCCCTGAACGCGGCGAGAATGGCTTCGCGGTCGCTTGAGGCGTCGATTGCGGCGATTTCGG
>DAOPXQ010000135.1:0-6950 GCA_035352395.1 Treponemataceae bacterium
CGGCGCTCGAGACGAAGCGCATTCGCGGGCTCTTCACCGCGGGTCAGATTAACGGAACCTCCGGCTACGAGGAGGCGGGCGGACAGGGCGTCATCGCGGGAATCAATGCGGCGCTTTACGCCCGCGCCGTCCGCGACGGAAACCCGGCTGGCTACGCGCCGTTCGTCCTTGGCCGCGCCGACGCGTATATCGGCGTGCTTATCGATGATCTCGTCACGCTCGGGACGAAGGAGCCGTATCGCATGTTTACCGCGCGCGCGGAGTATCGCCTGAAGCTCCGCCACGACACCGCGGACGAGCGGCTTACCGAACGCGCGGCCGCGATCGGGCTGCAGAGACCCGAGGCCGTCGAACGGCTCCATAAAAAAATCGCGCTCCGCGACGGTTTCCTTCGGGACCTTTCCGCCCGGCGCGTGGCGCAGTCGGACGCCGAGACGCGCCCGTCGCTCGCGAAGCACGTGGGTAAAACCTGCGCGGACGCCCTGAGGGACCCGCTCGTGCCGCTTGAAGACGTGGTCGCGCTCGATCCTACTTTCTCTTCCTACGAGCACGCGATACGCACGCAGGCCGAGCTGGAGATCCGGTATTCGCATTACATCGACGCGCAGGACCGCCGAGTCGAGAAGCTAAAAAAAATGGACGATATGGCGATCCCCGAGGGGTTCGACTATTCGGGCGTGACGGGGCTTTCATCGGAATCGCGCGGCAAGCTCGATAAGGTTAAGCCATCGTCGCTCGGTCAGGCGTCAAGGATATCCGGCCTGCGCCCTTCGGACGTGATGCTGCTGATGATTCATCTGAGAAAGGATTGAGTTGGTCGGGGTAGGGAGAGATTAAATCCCGTTGTCGAGAATGGCGTCCGCGTCCGCGTCGGTGATCACTTTCTCGTTTACGAGATTGAGGATCTGGCGGCTGACGGTGTGGTCGAAAAAGAGAAGGTCGTCCGTGCCCACGGTAACGGACACGCCCGCGTCTATCATTTTCTTGATCGGGTGGTCCTTAATGCCTTTGACCGCGCCGAGGACGATATTGCTTTGGGGGCAGACGTTGCAGCGGATCTTGTTGTCCGCGAGGAACTTGAGGACCTTGTCGTCGCCCGCAGCTCCGATGCCGTGCTGCACCTCGTTGAGGTCAAAGAACTCCACGAAACGCCTGACCGACTTCGCGTCGGAGAACTCCCCGACGTGCGCCTTTTTCTTGATGCCGAGCTTTCCGGCGAGCTCGAAGTATGACTTGAAATCCTCGATGCCTTCCTCGATCTCCGGGCCATAGAGGTCCATGCTCTTGAAAATACCGCTTTTTAAAAGTTCGGGCGCCCACTGGGCGATTTTTTGCTTGTCGAAGGTTTTGCCGAGCCCGAGTTCGGGCCTGAAGTCGGTTTTTCCCTTATAGGTTTTGACGAATTTATCGATCATCGCGAGAAAATTGTCTAGATTCCCCTGAAAATGTACCATGAAGCCGATATCGATGGATCCCTCGAGGACGGTAACCCCGTCGGTGACGGCGTCTTTGATCGACATATCGATGAGGCTGATTACGTCGTCCGAGGATTGGCAACGGGGACGGGTATAGCGCGAGATGATGTCGTGCATGTCGTCGAGGCCGTCCATCGGTCGTGGAAAGTCGGGAATGGCAATGCCGGACCATGCGAGATAGGAGTTATAATGCATCCCAAGATTCAGGTGGTTGTGAGCATCAACCTTGGGCCGTGAGATGTAGTACTGCATGTCCCTCATTCGTTTTCCTTCTACGATCCGGTTTAACAATAAGATTGTAGCACGGCGGCAGGGTTTTTCCATAGGGAGTTATATCCCTGACGTCTTCACAATTTTCGGCATTGGGCCCAAAAAACTTTAATTTGCGGCCTTTTTACCCCATTTTGACGCTATTGCCGCTCCTTAGATAAAAAAGCCAGGTGCCTACGGGCGATTCGAAGAGGTCTTCGGCCGCTTTTCGGTACACCGAAAGCTGCAGCGCGTGATCCTCCGGGTTCTCGATACGGTCCGTTTTATAGTCCACGACGTGAACCTTGCCCTCAATCGAGAAAACGAGATCCATTTGCCCGTTTACCGATATTTCTCTGTCGCCCGCTTGCCATTTCGTGAGAAATCCGTATTCCGTGCGAATCCAGTCGGCGCGTAGGGCCATTTTACCCAACTCCGAGGCGAAAAAGCGGTCCGTCATGGTCTGAATGAACGAAACGAGCTCCTCGGGGACGAAAATCGGATTTCCCGTGATTCTCGCCTCGATCGCTCGGTGCGCGAGGGTTCCAAAATCGTTCGCGGGGATTGAGGCCCGCTCGAGGATTGCGTCAAGCTCGTCCCGCTTATCCGATCGCGCCGTGGATTGACGCGCGTCGTTTTCCTCGGCGGATTCAGGGTATATGTCCGGAAACGCGGCGCGGAGTCCCGTCGCGGCGCACCGAGACCTTGGCGATGGTTTATATTCCCGCGTTTTCGCGCTCTCGTAAAAGGGGGCGACCAAAGAAGCTGGAATGGAAGTCGATTCGGCGTTTTTAGGGAAGTTAGCCTCGCGCGGCGCGGCGGGTATCGCCCGCAGGTTGAGTCCGGGGATATCGAGGTCCGCGCACGCCGGCATCAGGAGGTCGAAAAAGCTCGCGATCTCGCGCGAGCGCTTGGCCGCGCCGTCGGCCCTCGATTCGGCCCATTCCGCGAGCTCTTCGCGAAGCGCCGGGCCCTCGGAGGGGAATTCACGCGGGTCCTTTTTCGTCTCGAGGGTTCCCGTCACGAATAGCCGCGTTTCCGCGCGCGTCATCGCGACGTACAGAAGTCGCCTAAGCTCGGCCTGCTCGCGGAGGATCTCGCCCTCGAGGTCCCTGACGTAAAACCAGTTATCCTCGGCGGATCTCGCGTCCTCGGAGCCGCCGGTGTTTACGGAGACGCCGTAATCCTTGGATACGTAGACCGGCTCGCGGCGCGTCTTGGCCCTTTGCTGGCTGCCTGAATCCACGACGAATACGATCGGGTACTCGAGTCCCTTGCTTTTGTGGATCGTGGTGAGTTTGACGCCGCCGACTCGCTCGACGGGGATATCGAGATCGTCAAGTTTTTTTGGGTCTTCCATGAATCCGCCGAGGCGGTCGAGGAACGCGGCGAGGGTAAGCCCGTCGGCGTCGGCCCTACGCGCGAGCTCGAAGAGGTAGTCGTATAGCTCGAGGTATCGGTGAAGCGCGGGATCGAGCAAGGCCGCGTAGCGATAGCCCTCGGCGTACCACACGTGCGTGACGAGTTCCGCCGCGCTTACTCTGTCGGCCATCGATCTGACGCGTTCGTACAATTCGCGGCCAGCCGCAAAGCGTTCCCTATCGGACGGCGAAAGCTCGGCCTCCACCGAAGGGTCGAAGGGCGGCGGCGGGGTACATCCCTTCGCGAGCGCGGTGGTTCGCGACGCGACGGCTGGGACGAAGGCGCGGTCGCTGATCCCGACGAAGGGGGAGCGGAGCAGGTTCGCGTAGGCGGTGTTGTCGGCGGGAAAAACCGCGAGGCGGAGAAGGGCGTAGATATCGTTGACGGGCGCGTCGTCGAATAACCCCTTCATGTTCTCGGCTTGAAAGGGGATTCCCTGCTCCCTGAGCGCGCGTTCGAAAAGCCGCTGTTTGGACCGCGAGCGGAATAGTATGGCGAAATCGTTCCATTCGCAGGGTCTCGTTCCTCCGTTGCCCGATCGGACTCGGTATCCAGAATCGCGTAGGCTACGGATGCGCTCGGCGACCGCGGCCGCCTCAGTCTCCTGCGGTTTCTCGGTCTTTGAGCGATCCTCGTCGTTGCGTTTCGTCGGCACGATGATGACGTCGAGCGAGGGGATGAGCCCTTCCGTGTCGCGGCCAGCCTTTATGGGGCTGAACGTCGCCTCGTACAACGGGAATGCGCCCTCCGGATAAATCTTTGGATTGAGGAAGACGTACGGCAGGACGGCGTTGAATACGTCGATGAGCGCGCGTTCCGTGCGGAAGTTCGTTCCGAGCGTCGGGGCGTCAGACGTCGCGAGATCCGCCGCGAGCGAGCGAAACACCGAGACGTCGGCCCCGCGAAAGCGGTAGATCGATTGCTTTTCGTCGCCGACGAAAAAAAGCTTGTCCGGCCGAAGATCGGCCGCGGATGGATCTGTCCGATCGGTCTGTCCCTCGCGCTCGGAGATGAGGAAGAGCAGTTTTCGCTGCAGGTCGTTGTCGTCCTGAAACTCGTCGATCATCACGCTGCCGAAGGACTCTTTATATGCCTCGCGGAGATCGGCGTCGCTCGAGAGCGCGTCGACGGCCATGCGCGCGACGTCCGCGTAGGTGAGGATTCCCGCGGCGCGTTTTTTTTCGTGGTAGAGTCTTTGGAAATCAGCGAGGAGCCTGAACGCGTCGCGGATGATGTCCTCGTTCAGCGCATGGCTCGCGAGCGCGAGGAATTCCGGGATAAGGCGTTTTTTAAGATCCGCGTGGATATCGCGAATGTCGCACATCGCGGGGTTTTTCGAGTTGGACGAGAAGGTGAGCGACGTCACGCGGTCGCAGAATTCTATGAAGGCGACGATTGACGCGCGGTCCGCGATGTTTGGCTCGTCCGGAATTTCCGAGGCAAATACCTCGCGGCACGCGTCCCATTGCTTTCCGGTTCCGCCCTCGATCGATTCTATGCTCGCGAACGCGGCGCGGATTTCCCGCGCGTCCTTCGCGAAGAGCGTCGCGACCGTTCTTTTCTGAAGCTCGAGGAACGCGTCGAAGTCGAGCGGGGCCGATACCGGCGAGTGCCTGACGACCGTATTCGCGAAGAGCGACGACGCGAGTTCCTGCTGCGTGTAGCGGCGGAGAAAATGCCCAATTGCCGGTGCCTTGCGGTTCTCTAGGAAGAAGGGTAGCGCGAGGCTCTCGGCGAGCTCGAGCGCGCCTGCGTCGTCTATGGCGAAGTCCGGCGAAACGCCGTATTTCCGGCACGCGTTCCTCGCGACCGAGTTGCAGAACGAGTCGATGGTCTTGACGTTAGCGGCGCTAAAGCCGAGCGCCGCTTCCTGGCTGCGAACGTGGTCGGTGTCGCGGAGCGTCGCGTAGATGCGCCCGTACATCTCGCTCGCGGCCTTGTTGGTAAAGGTGAGCGCGAGGATCTCGTTCACGGGGATTCCCCGCTCCACCACGAGATGCAAAAAGCGCGTCGCGAGGACGCGGGTCTTGCCGGAACCGGCGCCCGCCGCGATGACCGCGTTCACGGGCATGCGGGCGGCCTTCCGTTGGTCGTCGTCGAGTTCGGCCATTCTCCGTTCGTAGGTCATCGTCTTGCTTTCGCCCATCGTTACGGCCTCACCGAGTATGTCTGTCTGCAAAGCGCGCCGAAGTCGCACTCGGCGCATTCCGACCGCGGAAGCCCAGAGGGCTTACGGAAATCCATCGCGCGAACCGATGCCGCGAAGCGCGCGGCTATGGAGCCGAACGAACGCATCGCGGGTTCGAATTCTCCCCGGGTAAGGCACTTCGCCCTCGAGCCTTCGAGCAGCGTTTTATCCTCGACGATCGGCTGGAAGTTTCCTTCCTTGAGGTTTCCGAACCAGGCGTGCTCTATCGTCTTTCCCTTATATGGGCTCTCCGGGGATTGCTCCGCGAGGAAGACGTAGGCCGCCATCTGAAAGTCCTTAATCGCGCTCTCGCCTTTGTCGTCGCTATCGCCGTCAGCGGGGGGATCGCCTTCTCCGACGCGATAGCTCGACGCCGTCGGGACCTTTCCGCTTTTATAGTCGATGATCACGCGCTCGCCGTCGGACGGTCTCCGCGATATGCGGTCAATCTTTCCGTAGTAGCGAATTCCGTCGAGCGAGAACGCGAGGTCCTTCTCCAGGAATTCAGGGATGAAACCGTCGAGGTATCGCGCGTCCGCCTCGAGCATCCCGCAGACGCCTTCGGCGATTTTACGCGCGTACGAGTCGATGATCGGCTTCGCGAGCGGTCCCTGGAATTCGGCGTAGCCCGCGGCCGCTCCGCGCGCGAGGGCGAGCGCGGTCTCTCGGTATTCAGGCATTCTCGCCTTGGAGAAAGCGGGTCCCGTCTTGAGCACGTACTCGAACATTTCCTTGAGGACGGCGTGATAGAGAAGCCCAAGGTTGCGCTCGTCCATCAGGCTCGCGTCCGATACCTGGGCCTTGATGCCGAGAACCTTGCCGAGGAACCAGCGCGCGGGGCAGACCGAATAGGGGACAAGGTCGCTTTGGCTTACGCGGACGTCGTCCCCGTCCATCTGCGTTTTTTGCGCGAGTTTTTCGAGAAAGGGAAACGGTGAGTCGAAGGGTCCCGCGAGATACGAGAACCCTCGCGGCGCGTCGAGCTTTGCCCATGCGCGAAAGCCGTTCTTTTGCAGGGGATTGAGCGCGTCGGGAAAATCGGCGCCGCTCGCGGAGTTTTTTCCGCGCGCGGCCCATGCGCGCTCGATGGCGTGAGGGTCGCGGGTTCGGTCCGCGGAGGCGCTTTCGGTTACCGTGAAATAAACGTGCGGCATGCGGTAGCCCGCGAAGGTTTTTTCCGAACAGGAGAATCGCCCGCCCAGGGCGCGGTACGCGCCGAGGAACGAGTCCGAGGCGTCGACGTCGCTCAAGCCCATTCCAAGACGGCGGTCGTGGCGAAGGAACGCGAGCTGCCGATAAAGCACCGTGACGGAGTCCTGACTCGCGTCGATGATGAAATGGTATTTAAACGGTGTTCCCGCGGCGACCCGATAGGGGAATACGCCGATTCCTCCCGGGGTTCGCTGCGGAACGTATTTTTTTTCCGCAAGTGTTGATACGAAAAACGAATAGGGGCTTTCCGGCGCGCAGTCGGGAAAACGCGCTGCGAGCGCGGCAAGCGCCGTAAGCTCGGAGATCGCGCGCGCGATGACGGCGTTGTCTCCTTCGGATAGCCTGGAAATGTCGAGAAAGGATTCGCGAAACGAGAACCACGCGTTGCGGATGTCCTTGAATTC
>DAOPXQ010000136.1:0-483 GCA_035352395.1 Treponemataceae bacterium
TCCAGTCGCGAGAGCGCGGTCTCGAGGCGCGAGCGCCTTGCCGCGTGACGCCTTCTCGCCTCGGCGACGAGGGCCTCGCGGGAAAGAGCGGACGCATGCTCGGAATACCAACGCTCCACGCGTTCGCCGAACGAGCCCTCGCCCGCTATCTCGCGGACGGCAAACGCCTTCTCGGAGGCTCCTGCCTTAGGCGCGGGCGGTTCCCATTTCTCGCCGGTCGTTTCGCCCCGCTTGGGCCTGCGAAAAAACACGTCCTGTATGATCCCGCCCGAATCGGTGACGATGATGTTCGCGGCACCGCTCCAGAGTCTGATGTACATGAACAGGGTCTCGTCCGCGCGCGAGAGGGTCAGCCTGACGATACGGTCGGAATTGAGCTGAACGGCCTCGTCGATGCGCGCGCCCTTTACGCGCGACCGGAGGAACTCCATGAACCGGAGCGGTTTGTCGTTCCTCGGGACCTTGCGCCGCGTTTCGTGGATG
>DAOPXQ010000136.1:493-6926 GCA_035352395.1 Treponemataceae bacterium
GGATGCGACACACGCCCGGAGCGAGGCATACGAGCACGACGCGGGATGTAGCGTCGCGCGAACCATCGTCGCCGGGACTAACGCGCGCGCCACGGTAGGTATAGAGGGCGATCGCGTCGTAGGAAGGCTGCACGACGTTCTGGATAAAAGAACCCGCAAGGTCGAGCTCGCGGAGGATAAGGTCGATTTCGGCGCAGTTGAGCGACATAATACGCGCACTATACACCGTAAAAAAAAAACCGGAAAGCCCGGGAGTGATCCTCGAGGCTTTCCGGTAAAAAGAGGGAGAGAACCGGGTTTACGGGCGAAGGCCGATCAGACGGCGGTTTCGCCTTCCTCGCCGGTCCTGATCCTTACGACGTTCTCGACGTTATAGATGAAGATCTTTCCGTCGCCGATCTCGCCCGTTCGGGCCGATTCGATTATGATCTTCTTGACGGTGTCGACCTCTTTGTCCTGAACGACGAGATCGATCATGACCTTCGGGATCAGGTCAAGCTGATATTTCTCGCCGCGCCAGGATTGGGTGATGCCCTTCTGGGTACCCTGCCCGACTATGTCGCTCACCATGATGCCATGATAGCAACCGGCTTTCTTGAGCGCCTCGCGAACCTCGGCCATTTTTTCGGGCCGGACTACGGCTTTAATCTGCTTCATGTATCTGTCCTCCTAACGTCACTTCTCGTCGGCCACGGTGACCGAGTACGAGAGCTTGTGGGTGGCGAACTCGGGATAAGCCTGGTTTCCATGCTCACCGATATCGAGTCCCTCGATTTCCTCGCGGAGCGTTACCCTGAGGCCGATCGTCTTCTTGATTATAAACCAAACGAGCATCGACGAACCGAACACGAAGCCGCCGACGCAAAGCACGCCGATCGCCTGGGCGCCGAGCAGGCCCCATCCGCCGCCGTAGAACAGGCCGTTGGCGCAAGCGGTGCCGCCTACCCCGTCCTTGGCGAAGAGTCCGACGGCGAGCACGCCGAGGGTACCGTTGCACAGGTGAACGGCGAGCGCTCCGACCGGGTCGTCGATCTTAACCCTGTCGAAGAACATGACGGCGAGCACGACCACGATTCCGGATACCGCGCCGAGAAGGAGCGATACGGGAACGCTGACGTAGGCGCAGGTCGGGGTTATGATAACGAGACCCGCGAGAAGCCCGTTGATCGACATGCCGAGGTCCGGCTTGCCGAGGATGATCCAGGCGGTCGCCGTGGCGAACAGGATACCCATGATGCCGGCCATGTTGGTCGTGACCAGGATGTGTCCGATAGCGACCGGGTTCACGGCCATGGTCGATCCGGGGTTGAATCCGAACCATCCAAACCACAGGATCAGCGCGCCGATCGTGGCAAGCGACATGTTATGTCCGGGGATCGGCCTGATCTTCCCGTCCTTGGTATACTTTCCGAATCTCGGGCCGAGCATCAAAGCGCCTGCAAGGGCCGCCCATCCGCCGACAGAGTGAACGACCGCGCCGCCGGCGAAGTCGAGCATGCCGAGCTTGGCGAGGAATCCGCCGCCCCATATCCAGTGACCGACGACCGGGTAGATCGCGAGGGTCAGCACGAAGGAAAACACGATAAACGAAATGTACTTGATCCGCTCGGCCACCGCGCCGGAGACGATTGTCGCCGCCGTGCCGCAGAATACGAGCTGGAAGAAGAACTTTACCCAGAGGGGCACGCCGGCCCAACCGATGGAACCGTAAACGCCCTGATACGCGTCGCCTACCGCGGGCGAGTTATCCGCACCGGAAACCATGAACAGCCCTTTCTGCCCAATGAATCCGTTGCCATCGCCGAACATCAGTCCCCATCCCAATAGAAGGAATCCGAGGGACGACACCGCGAACACGATGAAGTTCTTCGAGAGAATGTTAACGCAGTTTTTCTGCCGCGCGAAACCGCTCTCGACTGTCGCAAATCCAAGGTTCATGAAGAACACGAGGATGGCGCCCAGAACGACCCAGATGGTGTCCAGCATTACCTGAATGTCCATATTTTGCCTCCTGGCCAAAAAAATAAAAAAAGGCGACGTCGCAGGAATTCCCCAAGGATTTCCGGCGCCATCGCCCGTTTTTGCAAAAAAAAGATGTCGGAATCCGAATCACCGGAATCCGACATCTTTGTCTTGATGAACTGAGCATATCATGATCATAATGTATGGTCAAGCTAGTTTATGCATATTTATGCAATTTATTCACTTTTATTGCAATTTTATTTACATATATGGAACGCAAACCAAAAATGGTCTTGCTCCAATCGCATCTGGCTGGTACACTGAGGCCCATGAAGATCAGCGAAATCTTGCAAACACGGAAATTGACCGTATCTTTTGAGATATTCCCGCCTAAACAGGATTCAGCCTATGATTCCGTCATAAGCTGCGCGGATACGCTCGCCAGATTCAACCCGGACTTTATCAGCGTGACCTACGGCGCGGGAGGCGGAACCTCCGCGAATACCGTCAAGATCGCGAGCCACCTGCAGGAATCCGGGGTTACCCCAATCGCCCACCTTACCTGCCTTTCCTCGACGAAAGCGGAAATTCATAACATCATCGGCGAACTAAAGGAAAGAAAAATAGAGAACGTCCTCGCGCTTCGCGGTGACCGCCCCAAGGACCCTGAGTTCGTACCGCCGGGAGACTACGCGCACGCGACGGACCTGATCCGCGACATTAAGGGCGCGGGCGATTTTTGCGTCGGCGGCGCGTGCTATCCCGAAGGCCACCCTGAAAGCGGGAATAAGGAAAAGGATCTCGACAACCTGAAACTAAAGGTCGACGCGGGCTGTTCCTTCCTAACGACTCAGATGTTCTTCGATAACAACATGCTCTATAGCTTCCTTTATCGCGCGCAGGGAAAGGGGATAACCGTTCCCGTCCTCGCGGGTATCATGCCGGTAACGAACGGGACGCAGCTCCGCCGCATCCATGAGCTTTCGAACGCGTACCTCCCGCCCAAATTCCTCTCGCTCGTGGATCGCTTCGGCGACTCTCCCGAGGCGATGAAACAGGCCGGCATCGCGTACGCGACGGAGCAGATCATCGACCTTATAACGAATGGCGTCCGCGGGATTCACATCTACGCGATGAACAAACCCGACGTCGTGGAAAAGATCGTTTCCAACGTCTCCGATATCATAGAGGCCGCCCGATGAAGGCCAATCCCAACGCGTTCCGCGAGGCGCTCGCCAGAGGGTTCATTTTCCTCGATGGAAGCATGGGCGCGCTGTTGCAGTCCATGGGGACGAAGACGCCGTGGAAGGTTCCCGAGGAACTCAACTTCTCCGAGCCCGAGACGATTCGCGGCGTGCACAGCCGCTACCTCGACGCAGGAGCGACGGTCATACTGACAAATACCTTCGGAGGCGCCCGCTGCAAGCTTTCCGGCCACGGCATCGACGCCGCCGAGAACGCGAAGCGCGCCGTGACAAACGCGCGCGAGGCGATCGAGGGATATACCGGCCGCTTCGTCGCGATCGATATAGGACCGACTGGCAGACTGCTCGAGCCGTCCGGCCCCTGCACCTTCGACGAGGCCTACGCGGACTTCGCCGAGATCGCGCGCGCGGCCGAGGCGGCCGGGGCCGACCTCGCCGTCATCGAGACGATGAGCGACCTTTACGAGCTTAAGGCCGCGGTTCTCGCCGTCAAGGAAAACACGAAGCTTCCGATCGTCGCGTCGGCGACCTTTCAGGATACCGACAGAACTCTCACCGGCGCAGACCCCGCGACCGTCGTCGCGGCAATGGAAGGCCTTGGCGTAGACGCCGTCGGGTTCAACTGCGGCGGAGACCTCGCCCAGGCGCGCCGCCTCGCCGCCGATTTCCTCCGCCATGCAAGCATCCCCGTCTTTATCGAACCGAACGCCGGCATCCCGACGGTGGAAAACGGCAAGCCCGTATTCAAGGTTAGCCCTGAGGAATTCGCGGAAACCCTGGCCCATTGCGCCTCGCTCGGCGTAAGGGCGCTCGGCGGTTGCTGCGGCACCACGCCCGAGCACATCGCGGCCGCCGTCAAGGCTTGCGCGAAGCTCTCACCCAAACCCATAGTGCGAAACGCGGAGACCGTCGTCACCTCATGGTGCGGAACGGTCACGATCGGCGGGGACTCGGGACCCATACTCGTCGGCGAGCGGATCAACCCGACCGGCAAGAAGAAATTCAAGGAAGCCCTACTCGCGAACGACATCGACTATATCCTTTCCGAGGGACAGGCGCAGATCGACTCAGGCGCGCACGTGCTCGACGTCAACGTCGGCCTTCCCGGGATCGACGAGGCCGCGGTCATGCTTTCGGCCGTGCGCGCCCTGCAGCGCACCTTCCCCGTCCCGCTCCAGATCGACTCGAGCGAGCCCGCCGTGCTCGAGAAGGCGCTCCGTTACTACAACGGCAAGCCGCTCGTAAACTCCGTGAATGGCAAGAAAAAAGTCATGGACGAGGTCTTCCCGATCGTCAAGAAATACGGCGGAGTCCTCGTCGCGCTAACGCTCGACGAGGATGGCATTCCGCCCACGGCGCAGGGCCGGCTCGAGGTCGCGCGCAAGATCGTTTCCGCGGCAACAGCCCATGGCATCGATCGCAAGGACATCGTCATAGACACGCTTACCCTGACCGTAAGCTCCCAGCAAAAAGAGGCGCTCGAAACGGTTCGCGCGCTTACGCTCGTAAAGAACGAACTTGGGGTTCGCACGATCCTCGGGGTCTCCAACATATCGTTCGGGCTCCCGCAGAGAGAGCTCGTCAACTCGGTGTTCTTCGGCAACGCGCTCGGCGCCGGACTCGACGCGTGCATCGTCAACCCGCTTTCCGCGAGCATGATGGCCACGTACCGATCCTACCGCGCGCTCGCGGGCTTCGACGAGAACTGCCTTGAGTACATCGACGTCTACGGCGCGGCGGCCAACGCCCCGGCGAGCACCGCGCCGGCGCCGGTTAATTCCGCCGCGATATCAGCCGCCACCCCGTCGACCCAGGCGCCCGCGGGCAACGCACCGGCGCCGGCGAGCGATCTTTCCGCGGGCACCGCGAGCAAACCCCAATCCGACGACCTGAAAGACCTAATAATCCGCGGGATGCGCGACCGCTCAAAGGCCGCCGCGATTGAGCTCCTTAAGGCGAAAACGCCCGTCGAGATCATCGACGGCTGCATCGTCCCCGCCCTCGACGAGGTCGGCCGCGATTTCGAGAAGGGCCGCAAATTCCTTCCCCAGCTCCTTCTCAGCGCGGAAACCGTGTCCCGCGCCTTCGAGGCGATCAAGGAATACCTTGACCGCACGGGCACCAAGTCCGAGCCGAAGGGAAAGATCCTGATCGCGACCGTGCACGGGGACATCCACGACATCGGAAAGAACATCGTGAAGGCGATGCTCGAGAACTACGGCTACGAGGTCATAGACCTCGGAAAGGACGTGCCGCCGGAAACCGTCATCGAACGGACGCGCGCGGAGAAGCCGGGCATCGTCGGCCTATCGGCACTCATGACGACGACCGTCTCGAGCATGGAAGAAACGATCAAACTGCTCCGTAATGACGGATTCCCCGCCAAGATCATGGTCGGAGGCGCGGTACTGACGGCCGAATACGCGGCGAAGATCGGCGCGGACTATTACAGCAAGGACGCGATGGCCTCGGTGGGCATCGCCAGAGAGGTTTTCGGAAAATGAAGAAAGACGCGGCGCGCGGGCCATATACCGCGAAAGGCATTGGGATCGTTCCCATTTTCATCCGGACTTTTTTTAGCCGCAGGGCGATCGGCCCGCTCTTCCGCTACCTTACCACGGTCATGAGGGATTTCTTCTTCCTGCAGTTCGCGGTGAAATTCGGCTTCAAGAAAATACCGGTGATCAACGTAGACCATCCGCTCGACGAGAAAGTTCCCTTCACGCCGGAGAAGGTTTCGGTCTATCTCGACTTCGTCGCGTTCTGGATCAGGCCCCTTGGGTATATCGGAAAGCGTTTCGGGAGAAAGGCGCAGGTCGAGTACACGGCGCGCTTCCTCACGCTCGTCGATCGCTGCTACCGCGACGCGGCGGAGGTCTATCGCTTCCGGATGACGACGACGAACCGACCTAAGTATTATAAAGGAAGCTTTCGCACCATTCATATGTTCGACCCGCACTACCTGTGCGTGCCGAGCCTTCACGTCATCATCGTCGTGCTCGCCTACACCTTCTACCGACGGGCTTTCGCCGAGCTCGGCATGGGCAAGGACGAGGTCGAGGCGCTCAACGCCGAGATGTTCACCGGCGCCGTCTCGATCACCGAAACCGTGCTCTACATAAAGCAGCACAGCGTCAACTGCATCCCCGCCGCGCTCTACGCGATGACCCGCATCACGCCCGAGAGCGTAACGCCCGTCGACGTGATGGAGTTCATCAAGCACCTCTTCGCCGAATCCGACTCCGTGTCCCGCGAGGACGCCGGGC
>DAOPXQ010000137.1:0-6820 GCA_035352395.1 Treponemataceae bacterium
CGGAACGCGAGTTCGTCGAACCCTTAAGGAGGGCTTTATGATCGAGGCGCATACGCTTTTTACGGAGAAGCCGTTTAGCTACAAGGTGCTCAAGGACAAGACGCCGGAGATTCGCTTTCGGGGCACGCTGGTCAAGACGATTTCGGGCAAGGAGTTCAACAAGCTTGAGCGTGTGATCGCGATGGACAATCAGCCCGAGCTACAGCTTTTCCTCGCGAAGGTTACCGGGACGGAGGTCAGTCAGTGACCGAGTTCGGCGAAGGCAAAGCGCAGGAGAACAATCCCCTACACGGCGTGACCCTCGAGGAAATCCTTGAGTATCTCGTCGAGCATGTCGGCTGGATCGAGATGAATCGTCGCGTGGAGATCAATTGCTTTTTCAGCAACCCGAGCGTCCGGTCGAGCCTCAAATTCCTTCGCAAGAATAATTGGGCCCGGATCAAGGTCGAGCGGATGTACCTCGACTGCGTCGGTGATCCCGATACCCGGAATCGCGATTTTCACGAATGAAACTGGGACCGCCGCTGGGGGGGGGCGGTCCCTCCGGTTCAAGTCTTCTTCCGGGATGGCAGGGCAAAAAAAAATCGCCCTGAGGCGATTTTTTCTTTTGATTGTCCCCGGAAGAAGACTTGAACTTCCATGCCCGTGAAGGCGCTAGTACCTGAAACTAGTGTGTCTACCAATTCCACCATCCGGGGATGTCCCGGAAATCGGGACGAGGGCCAGGATAGCGGAATGGCGGGCGGTTGTCAAGATCAGGGGGTAGGGGCGGTATCCGCCTCGTTGCCGGGGAGGAGTTCCTCCGTCGGGACGGCTTGCGGTTGGACCATCTGGGGGGACTTCGACGCGCGGTTCGCGAGGAGGGCCGTCAGCACGGCGATCGCGGCGACAAAGACGATCAGGAAGATAACGGCGAAGATCTTGCGCTTTGACCGGCGCTTTTTCTTGCCGGTCAATTCGATTTCTGTGGGTTGTAAGTCTGTCATTAATTAGTTTCCGGTTACCGCGTCGAGCGCAATCTCCATCATCGACTTGAATGTGGTTTGGCGCTCCTCGGCGGTAGTTGCAGTTCCTTTGGCTATATGGTCTGAAATGGTCAAAATCGCGAGAGCCTCGCGCTTGAACTTCGCGGCCAGCGTGTATAGTTCCGCCGCCTCCATTTCGATGGCCAGAATACCATATTCCGCCCAAAGTTTCCAAGACGCCTGATCGTCGTAAAAAGTGTCCGAGGACGCGACCGAGCCGACGAGCGGGGTGATTCCCCGGGCAAGGGCGGCGTCGTAGGCGCGCTTGACCAGGTTAAAGCTCGCGGTGGGGGCAAAATGCCTGCCCCCGAAACGGTAGGCGTTAAGCGAGGAGTCCGTGCAGGCGCTCATCGCGATGACGACGTCGCGGAGATTCGTGGATTCGTGAACCCCGCCGGCGGTTCCCACGCGAACGGCCTTTTGGACGTCATAGAACCTGAAAAGCTCGTTTACGTAGATCGATAATGATGGCTGGCCCATGCCGGTTCCCTGGACGGAAATCTTCTTGCCTTTGTAAAAACCGGTAAACCCGTACATTCCGCGGATCTCGTTGTAGCAAACCGGCTTTTCTAGATAGGTTTCGGCGATAAATTTGGCCCTGAGGGGGTCTCCCGGTAAAAGGACGGTGTCGGCGATATCGCCGGACTTGGCTCCGATATGTGTGCTCATGGTCTGAATACTAGCAGGGAATTGCAGATTATGCAAATTTGACGGTATACTTAAAAAATGAGCGAAATTACCCTGCTGTCCGCCGAAAAATTCGGCTGCGGCTTTATTCCCGCCGAATTTCTCCCGGAAAACGGGGATGAATATTATATCCGTGATAAACAGTCGCGCGCCGACGAGCGCGCTTGGCGACACCTTTCTTCCGACGAGATAGAAGCCTTGGCCCGAAACGGGAATTCCTGCACCGACTGGCAAAAGGTTTTCGTGGAAGACCCGTTTGATCCCGCATTGATCAAGAATAGCCTGTTCGCCGGGCTTGTGCGCATCGGCGCCTGCTCACCCAAATACCTTCAGTACCACGACTTTACCGTTCCCGTCGGGATAACGAACAGTAGGGTCATTTCGTGCGACATAGGGGCGGACTGCGCGATTCACGACTGCGCGAATCTTTCCTTCTATATAATCGGCAATCGCGTCATCCTGAGCCGCATCGACGAGATGGCCTCGACCAATCACGCCAAATTCGGCGAGGGCGTGCTCAAGCAAGGAGAGACGGAGGACGTTCGCATCTGGATCGACCCGCTTAACGAGGCCGGTGGGCGCTCCGTGCTCGCTTTCAAGGAAATGATCTGCGCGGACGCCTATCTCTGGACGGTGTACCGTGACGACGCCCGCCTGATGGCGCGCCTGAAGGAGATAACCCAGGCGAAGGTCGATCCCCGGCGCGGATATTACGGAATGGTCGGCGACGGCTCGGTGATCAAAAGCTGCCAGGTGATCAAGGATGTTCTGTTCGGCCCGTCGTCTTACGTAAAGGGCGCGAATAAGTTGAAAAACCTGACTATCCGCTCGAGCGACGATGAGCCGACGCAGATCGGCGAGGGCGTTGAGCTCGTCAACGGGATCATCGGGTACGGCTGTCACGTTTTCTATGGGGTCAAGGCAGTGCGCTTCGTACTCGGCAATAATTCCAACCTTAAGTACGGCGCGCGGCTGATTCACTCGATCCTCGGGGACAACTCGACGATATCCTGCTGCGAGGTGCTCAATAACCTCGTCTTTCCGGGGCACGAACAGCATCATAACAACTCGTTTTTAATAGCGACGATGATCATGGGCCAGTCGAACATGGCCGCCGGCGCTACGGTTGGATCTAACCACAACAGCCGCGGCAACGACGGCGAGATTATCGCGGGCCGCGGATTCTGGCCGGGACTGTCGAGCACGCTCAAGCACAACTGCCGCTTCGCGAGCTATACGCTCCTGACCAAGGGAAGCTATCCCGCGGAGCTCAACGTGATGCTTCCGTTCAGCATGGTCTACGAGGACCGCGTGAAGGACGAGCTGAACGTGATGCCGGCGTATTACTGGCTTTACAATATGTACGCGCTCGAGCGCAACAGCTGGAAGTACCGCACTCGCGATAAACGCAAATCGATCGTGCAGCATATCGAGAGCGACCACCTTGCGCCCGATACCGCGCGCGAGATGATCGACGCGCTTGCCATGATCGAGCGATGGACCGGCAAGGCCTGGCTCTCCGCGCAGACAGGTACCCGCCCGGACGATGGCCACGCCGGCGATGGCCTCGCGGCTAGCATGGTTCCCGGCGACGCCGAGCTTGAGGCGCTTGGGCGTGAGCTTATCGCGAACCGGCCGGAAGAAGTTGGACTCCTTGAAGTGTTCGGCGAGCTTATGGAACGCTCGACGCGCAACGTGCGCATCATGAAGGTCGTCCCCGCCTGGCGCGCGTATCGTCAGATGCTCGCGTTCTACGCGGTCAAGTCGATCGCGTCATACCTTTCGACCTATGGCATACATTGGGGCTACTTCTCCGCGCAGGTGCCCGCAGAGATCTCTCTCGACTGGGTGAACATGGGCGGGCAGCTCGTGCCCGAGGGAAAGGTAGACGGGCTTCGCGCGTCGATCCGGTCCGGCCTTATCGATGACTGGGACGGGATTCACGCGCAGTACGAAACCTGGTGGGCCCAGTATCCGCGCGATCGCGCCGAGAACGCGTACGCGGTGCTCCGCTACCTTTCCGGCGAACGGACGATCGCGCCCGAGACGTGGAACGCGTTCCTTGACGAGGCGATCGCCACGAGGGCGTACGTCGAGGAGCAGGTGTACGTGACGAAGAAGAAGGACTACGCGAACCATTTCCGCGGGATAACCTACCGCAACGACGCCGAGCGCGACGCCGTGCTCGGTAAGGTCGAGAATAATTCGTTTATCAAGATAGCGCGCGAGGAAACCCTCGCGTTCAACGAAATGATCGGTAAAGTGAGGGCATAGTATATGGCGATTACGTTACGGAACGGCGAGCTTACGCTGCGGGTCGAGACCGCGGGAGAGACATATCGCGGCAGCAGGTTTGACTGGAACGGGCTCGTCTCGTCGGCGAAGTTTCGCGGCGTCGAGCTTCTGGGCCAGGAAAAGCCGATGTTTCAGCGGAACCCACGGCTCTTCGGTCGCGGGCTTCATAACGAGTTCGGTATCAATCGCTGTATCGGCTACGACGAGTGCGCGGTCGGCGAGGTGTTCCCGAAGATCGGTACCGGCTGGCTTCGGCGCGACGCCAATCCTTATTTTTTCTTTACGCAATACGTGATCGAGCCGATCGAGTTCGAGTACGACGCGCAGGACAATACGCGCGCGGTGTTTCATTGCGACTCGGGCACGCGGAACGGTTACGGCTACTCTTACACCAAGGAAATCTCGCTTGAGGGCCCTTCGTTCACCATACGCTATACGCTCGAGAACTCGGGCGAGAAGGCCCTCGAGACCGACGAGTACGTCCATAACTTTCTGTGCTTCGGCGGTCGCCGAATGGATTCGGGCTATGCGCTCGAGTTCCCGTGGACGCTCAATAAGTCGCGTTTTGCCGAGGTCAACGATCCCGATGGCATGCTTAACGTGAACGGAAAGACCGTCGACGTTACGAAAAAAACCTCGAACCAGTTTTATCTCGGTGCCGTATCAAACGGCGTTACCGCGTCCGACGGCCTTGCCGCCCAGTGGACGCTACGCAACGCCTCGCTCGGCGTATCCCTCTCGGAGCGCGGTTCCTTTGAGCCCACTAACGTCGCCGTGTGGGGATGGAAGAGCGTGATCAGCCCGGAGCTTTTTCATTCGTTCAAAGTACTTCCCGGAGACTCCATAAGCTGGGAGCGGGTTTATACGGCAAGCCGACTGGATTCCTGACTCTTGATGTGATACGCTTTTCGCATGAAACACGAAACGGATCGATCTTTATCCGAGCTTTTTTGCGCGGCGCTTGAGCGCGAAGACCTTGCCGCCCTTCGAAGGGTGCCCAAAGCGGATCTTCATACGCATGGTTATATGGGCGGAAGACTCGCGAGTTACCGCGAATGGGTAGGTTGCGAGCTTCCCGATCCGCCCGCCGTCTTTAATGACTTCTCCGAATTCGACGAGTATATTCTCGGCGACCTCGCGGTACCGTATCGTGACTGTCCGGCCGAACGAATCGTAGATTTTTTCCGTTTCTTCTTTTCCGAGACGCTCCGCGAGGCAATCTCCGACGGGGTGGTTTCCATCGAGCCGAGCATCGATTGGTCAACCGTGGAATTCTACGGTGGCGACCCCGTCGCGATGGTAGAGGATTTTTCCCGCATAATAGAAACTACGCTCGCGGCCGCCGGAAACCCGAACCTGGACGTTCGACCGGAACTCGGAATGGCGCGAAGCACTCCGATGGAGGCTTTGCGCGCGCGGGTTCCGGGGCTTCTCGCGACGGGTTTCTTTAAGTCTATCGATCTTTATGGCGACGAGCGGATCGGCGGGATCGCGGAGTACGCGCCGATTTGGCGGCTTGCGGAGGAGAGGGGCTTGCGAAAAAAGGCGCACTCGGGCGAACTGTGCGGCGCAAATCACGTCCGCGAATCGGTGACCGTCCTCGGTCTCGACGCGGTGCAGCACGGCATAGCCGCCGCAAGCGATCCTGCGCTCATGGAGTTTCTCGCCAAGCGCGGTACTGTGCTTAACGTATGCCCTTCGAGCAACGTTCGCCTCGCGCGCGCGACCTCGATAGCCGAGCATCCCGTCAGGCGCCTTTTCGACGCGGGCGTCGCGGTAACGATTAACACCGACGATTTGATGGTATTCGACTCCAGCGTGTCCGAGGAATTCCTCAAGTTGAAAAAAGCGGGTCTCTTCACGGCCGAGGAGCTCGACCGCATCAGGCTTACCGCGCTATAGCCGCGCTGTAGGCGGGCGCTTGCGCGCACCGTCCGTGCGTTTATGATCTGCCCGTTTTTTCCAGATAGTAGCGATAGTCGCCCTCGTAGACGTTGAGCTTGCCGTGGTCGATCTCGAACACGCGCGTCGCGAGATGGCGGAGGAAGTAGCGGTCGTGGCTCACGATGACGATCGTTCCCTCGAATGACGCGAGTGCCTCGAGCAGAACCTCGCGGCTTTGGATGTCAAGGTGGTTGGTCGGCTCGTCGAGCACGAGAAAGTTGACCGGGACGGCAAGCATGCACGCGAGCATGACGCGGCTCTTTTCGCCGCCAGAGAGTACGTGGATTTTCTTTTGGTCGTCGTCGCCCGAGAACTGGAACGCGCCGAGTATGCTCTTTACCGCGCCAATGGGCGCGAGCGGTAGGCGGTCGGACACTTCCTCGAAAATCGTGCGGTTCGGGTCGAGGACGTCGGAGGAATACTGGCTAAAGTAGCCGAGCTTGACGCTCGCGCCGACGGTCACCGTTCCCGCCGTCGCGTTGGTTTCGCCGGTTATTACCTTGAGGAGCGTCGACTTTCCCGCGCCGTTCACGCCCGTGAGCGCGACGCGGTCTCCGCGAGATACTATTCCGGAAAGTCCCGAAAATACCGGATGGTCCCCGGCGACGGCCTCCCCGGCCGCGTGATTCGCGCTTCCCGCCGATACGTGCGCGGGCCATGATTTCGCGAGATCGTTCATCACGACGATTTGATCGCCGGAGCGCGGGCATGGCGCGAACTGAACGCGCATGGATTTGGGATCCGGCGGAAGGACGACGCGCTCGATCTTCTCGAGCGCCTTGATGCGCGACTGGACGAGCACTGCATGCGAGGCGCGCGCGGAGAACTTCGCGATGAATTCCTCGTCCTTCGCGAACTGGGCCTGCTGT
>DAOPXQ010000138.1:0-6818 GCA_035352395.1 Treponemataceae bacterium
GGGGTTTGCGCCCCGCAGGGATTTACCGCCAACGGCATCTGCTGCGGCATTAAGAAAAGCCGGACTAAGAACGACATCGCGGTCATCGAGTCGGAGGTTCCCGCGAACGCGGCGGCCGTTTTCACGAAGAACCTCGTCAAGGCCGAGCCGGTCAAGCTTACGATGAAGCACCTGGCTAACGGCGTCGCGCAGGCCGTAGTCGCGAACGCGGGAAACGCGAACGCGTGCACGGGCGATCAGGGATACCGAAACGCCGAGCGAACGGCGGAGGCCGCGGCCAAGTGCCTGGGGCTCAAGGCCGACGACGTGCTTATTTGCTCCACGGGCGTTATCGGACAGCAGATCAACATCGACGCGATCGAGGCGGGAATGGACAAGCTTTGCGAAGGGCTCTCCAAGTCCGGCAACGTCGCCGCGCGCGAGGCGATAATGACGACCGACACCAAATATAAGGAAGTCGCCGTCGAGCTCGAGCTCGGGGGAAAGAAGGTCAGGATCGGCACGATGGCCAAGGGTTCGGGCATGATCCACATCAACATGGGCACGATGCTCGGCTTCATCACCACGGACTGCGCGATTACGTCGAAGATGCTCGACGCCGCTCTCCGGGAGAGCATCGAGCTTACGTACAACTGCGTGAGCGTCGACGGGGACACGAGCACGAACGACACGCTTTCGATCCTCGCGAACGGGCTCGCCGGCAACAAGACGATATCCTCCAAGAACGACGATTATAAGGCCTTCGTGGCGGCGCTAAACGCGGTCAATAAAGAGATGGCTAAGAAGATCGCGGGCGACGGAGAGGGCGCGACGCACCTCATCGAGTGCTCGATCGTGGGCGCGAAGAGCGACGCCGTCGCGCGGAACCTCGCGAAGTCCGTCATCTCGTCGAGCCTCGTCAAGGCGATGTTCTTCGGAAAGGACGCAAACATGGGCCGGATCCTCTGCGCCATGGGATATTCCGGCGAACTCTTTAACCAGATGGGCACGAATATCTTTTTCGACTCGGGCGCCGGCGAGATCGAGGTGTTCCATAAGGGAGTCCCGCTCGAATTCGACGAGCCGAAGGCAAAGGAAATCCTCGGCGAGACCGAGGTGAAGATCAGGATCGAGCTCGAGGAAGGCAAGGGAGTCGGCACCGCCTGGGGCTGCGACCTTACCTACGACTACGTAAAGATTAACGGAGACTACCGGACATGAGCGAACGACTGAGCAACCAGGACTGGGCCGAGATTCTGATGCAGGCCCTCCCGTACATGAAACAGTACGTGGGCAAGACGATCGTCGTGAAATACGGCGGGAACGCGATGCTGAACGAGGATCTTAAGAAAGCCGTGATGGACGACATCGTGCTCCTCAGCACGATTGGCATCCATACCGTGCTCGTGCACGGCGGCGGTCCCGAGATAAACGCGATGCTGGAGAAGACCGGCAAGGAATCGAAGTTCATCAACGGCCTTCGCTATACCGACGGCGAGACGATGGAGATCGTTCAGATGGTCCTTACGGGAAAGCTCAACAAGGACATCGTCGGGCTCCTTCTGCAGGCGGGCGGCAAGGCCGTCGGGCTCTCGGGCGTCGACGCCGGGCTCCTGCGCGCGAAGAAGATCGACAAGGACGGGGTAGACCTCGGCTTCGTAGGCGACGTCACGGAGGTAAATCCCGGGATCATCCAGGCGCTTCTCGCGCAGGGGTATATCCCGGTCGTCTCGACCGTCGCCATCGGCGAGCAGGGCGACATGAACCGCTATAACATCAACGCGGACACCGCCGCCGCGAAGATCGCCGTCGCGCTCAAGGCCGAGAAGTTCGTGCAGCTCACGAACGTGCCCGGCCTTCTCCGCGACTTGAACGATCCGTCAAGCCTGATCAGCAAGCTGAACCACAAGGATATCGCCAAGCTCGTGGAGACCGGCGTTATCTCGTCGGGCATGATCCCGAAGATCGAGTGCAATCTCGAGGCCATCGAGGGCGGCGTGCCGCGCACCTACATCATCGACGGGCGCGTGCCGCACGCGCTCCTCATAGAGATGTTCTCCGATCGCGGCATCGGCACGATGATAGATTAAAGGAGTAAAGACATGCCAGGAAATATACTGAACAATCTCGGCAGCCTGCCGGTCGTGTTCGCGTCCGGCAAGGGCTGCGAGCTGACTGATACCGACGGAAAGAAGTACATCGACTTCGTGAGCGGCATCGGCGTCAATTGCCTTGGGCACGGGCATCCCGCGCTCGTCAAGGCGCTGCAGGACCAGGTCGCGAGCCAGATCCACGTATCGAATTACTACAATTCCGACAAGGGCCTCGAGTTTTCCGGAAAGCTTCTCGCGCGGACGAAAATGGATAAGGTATTCTTTTGCAACTCGGGCGCCGAGGCGAACGAGTCAGCGATCAAGATGGCGAGGAAATGCGGTTACCTTGCCGACAAGGTCGCAGGACTTGCCGGCGGAAAGAGGAAGGTAATCGTAACCCTCGCTAAGTCCTTTCACGGACGGACGCTAACGACGCTCTCCGCGACTGGTCAGGACAAATTCCATCCCGATTGCTTCGCGCCGTATACCCCGGGCTTCCGGAATATCGCGGCGAACGACTACGAGGCCATCAAGACCGCCTTCGACGATACCGTGTGCGCGTTCATGCTCGAGTGCGTGCAGGGCGAGGGCGGCGTGAACCTTATCGACGCGGAATGGGCGAAAGCCGCTTGCGCCGCGGCTCGGAAAGCGGGCGCTATCGTGATCGCCGACGAGGTACAGACCGGCGTCGGGCGGACGGGCTTCTATCTCGCGAGCGAATTCCTCGGAACCGAGCCCGACGTCGTGACGCTCGCCAAGGGTATCGCCGGCGGCGTTCCGATGGGCGCGTGCCTCGCGAAGGGGAAGGCGGCCGATGCCTTCGTCGCGGGCGACCACCAGTCGACCTTCGGCGGAAACCCGCTCGCGTGCGCGGGCGGCCTCGTCGTGCTCGACGAGCTCGCGAAGCCCGGCTTCCTCGCGAAGGTAGCGGAGAAGGGCGACTTCATGCGGACAAAGATCGCCGCCTGGAAGCTCCCGTGCGTGAAGGAGATTCGGGGTAGGGGCCTCATGATCGGCGTCGACGTTTCGGGAACCGCCTCGGGCCCCGCGACCGCGGCCGAGATCCAGCTCGCCTGCCTGAAGTCCGGACTCTGCATATCAACGGCCGGTCCCCAGACCCTTCGGTTCCTCCCTCCGCTCGTCATCACGATGGAAGAGATCGAGAAGGGTCTCGAGATACTGAAGAAAGCCCTTTCGTAAGACGCGAGAAGGCTCGGGCGCTAGCGGCGGGGCGCTAGCAGCGCTAAGCCTTTTATGCTTTACTGTAATAGGAAACACGCGAACAAGGAGACGTGAAAATATGGCTATTAAGGAAAAGAAAGAAACAAAGGCGACGACCGCGGCGCCCGCAAAGAAGGCCGCTCCCGCGAAGGCGAAGAAAGCCCCCGCGAAGGCAAAGCGCGAGAAAGTCGTTCTCGCCTATTCGGGCGGACTCGACACGACCGTCATCATTCCCTGGCTTAAGGAGAATTACGACTACGACGTCATCGCCGTCTGCATCGACGTCGGTCAGGGCGACGACTGGAAGAAGATCAAGCAGCGCGCCCTCGACACCGGCGCCGCCGAGTGCTACGTCGTCGACGCGCGCGAGGAATATATCACCGACTTTATCTATCCCGCGCTCAAGGCGAACGCGATCTACGAAGACCGCTATCTCCTGGGAACCTCGACCGCGCGCCCGCTCATCGCGAAGATTCTCGTCGAGTACGCGCGCCAAAGCGGCGCCGTCGCCATCTGCCACGGCGCGACCGGCAAGGGCAACGACCAGATCCGCTTCGAGCTGACGATCAAGGCCTTCGCCCCCGACCTCAGGATCATCGCCGCCTGGCGCGACGACAAGTGGGACATGGACAGCCGCGAGGCCGAGATCAAGTTCCTCGAGGACCGCAATATCCCCGTCCCGATGAAGAAGGATCAGTCCTATAGCCGCGACGAGAACATTTGGCATCTTTCCCACGAGGGCCTTGAGCTCGAGGAAACCGAGAACGAGCCGAACTGGAAGCACATGCTCCAGCTCACCACCGTGCCCGAGGAAGCCCCCGAGGCCGGCGAGTACGTCAAGCTTGAATTCGCGAAGGGTATCCCCGTCGCCGTAAACGGCAAGAAAATGGACCCGATCAAGCTGATGCAGGAACTCAACAAGATCGGCGGCCGAAACGGCGTCGGCCTCGTCGACATCTGCGAGAACCGCGTCGTCGGCATGAAGAGCCGCGGCGTGTACGAGACCCCCGGCGGGGCGATCCTCTATTTCGCGCACGAGATGCTCGACCACCTTTGCCTCGACCGCGACACCTACTTCTTCAAGCAGCAGGTATCGCTGAAGATGAGCGAGCTCATCTACAACGGCCGCTGGTACACCACGCTCATGGAGAGCCTCATGGCGTTCATGGACAAGACCCAGGAGAAGTGCACCGGCTGGGTAAAGGTAAAACTCTACAAGGGCTCGATCCGCGGCGCGGGATCACATTCGCCGTACAGCCTCTACAACGCGAACATCGCGAGCTTCACTACGGGCGAGCTCTATAACCACAAGGACGCCGAAGGGTTTATTACCCTGTTCGGCCTCCCTCTTAAGGTGCGCGCCATGATGGAACAGGCAACCGGCGAGGGCCAAGCCGTGCAGAAGAAGGGAAAGAAGCGCCCCACCGAGTAACGAATCCGATTCGCGCTCGCGATCGCAAGGCCGACCGGTAATTATGCCGGGCGGCCTTTTTTGTATTGCGGCCTCCGGTCGCCTATAATTGAGTCGTGCCCACAAATAACCAGTGGAGGTAGCGACCATGCTGCAGGAGATCGTCGGTTTCTTTACCGCGGGGGTTCTCGCCGTCGGGTGGCGTGAGGCGGTCATGTATCTCGTCGGCGCGGCCCTTATTTGGCTAGCCGTCGCCAAGGATTACGAGCCGATGCTCCTCCTTCCCATCGGTTTCGGCGCCATCCTCGTCAATCTGCCGTTCGGCGCCGTCTGGAGCCATGAGGGGGTCGACGGCGCGCTCAAAATTCTCTTTGACGCCGGAATCCTCACGGAGATATTCCCTCTGCTCGTGTTTATCGGCGTCGGCGCGATGATCGATTTTGGTCCTCTCTTTCAGCGCCCCTGGATGATGCTCTTCGGGGCCGCGGCGCATCTCGGGATCTTCCTGACGATCATGCTCGCGGCCGCGCTCGGGTTTGACCTTAAGGAAGCCGCGAGCATCGGAATCATCGGCGCCGCCGACGGGCCCACTTCCATTTACATAACCACGCGATTCGCCCCGGGTCTTTTGGGACCGATCATGGTGGTCGCGTATTCCTATATGTCCCTCGTGCCGATCATCCAGCCGCCGGTAGTCAGGCTTCTTACGACGAAAAAGGAGCGCCTACGGAGGATGGAGGCGCATGACCGACGAGTCCCGAAGGCCGTGTACGTGGTCTTCCCGATATTGGTGACCCTCGTCGCGAGCTTCCTAGTCCCGATCGCCGCCCCGCTTATCGGTTTTTTGATGTTCGGAAACCTCGTGCGCGAGTGCGGCGTTCTCGAGAAGATGTCTCAGTCGGCGCAGAACGAGCTTTCCAACGTGGTGACCCTTCTTCTGGGGATCACGGTCGGGGCTTCCATGCGCGCCGGCGATTTCCTTCAGTATCGCACTCTGCTCATCATGGCCCTAGGGCTGTTCGCCTTCGTCGCGAACACCGCGAGCGGGGTGCTTTTCGCGAAACTGATCAATCTGTTCCTGAAGAAGAAAATCAACCCGATGATCGGCGCGTGCGGGATATCGGCGTTCCCGATGTCGGGACGCGTCATCCAGAAGATCGCGTTCAAGGACGATCCCGAGAACGTCATTTTGATGCACGCGATCAGCGCCAACGTATCGGGCCAGCTCGGGTCGGTGATAGCCGGGGGAATCGTGCTTTCCCTGGTACCGGTCTTGATGCAGTAGGAAAAAGTGGGAGGGAAAAGCATGATTTTGGAAACATTCATGAAAAGCGGGATCCTGACGCTCGCGGGGATGGCGGTCGTTTTCGCGTTTATGCTGTGCATGATGGTCCTAGTATCATCGCTCGTGCGGCTTTCGGCGCGCTTTTTCCCGGACGCGGAATCCGGGCGAGATTCAACGCAAGAAACGCCGGGCAAAGTTTCGGGCGAAGCGTCGAAGGGCGTAATTGTCGATCAGGACGCTACCGTAGCCGCGATCGCGGCAGGAATCCGCGCCCGCAAATTATCATAAAAACGCCGGGTTCTTCTTGACTTATCCCTCCAACGGGAATATTTTAACATTGGTTAAAATATAAGCCGGGGGTTACATACGGAAGTCAACTATCATGATAGCAGGCAACAGCAGATAGAGCGAGTCGCTCTCGAGGTGTTCGCCGAGCATGGATACCGGAATACCACGCTTGATGCCGTCGCCGAGCGGCTTGGCTGCACCAAGCAGTCCATCTATTACTATTACAAGAATAAAGAAGAACTCGTGCTTTCGCTATGCCGCAAGATACTCGCGACGGCGAAGGAAGACGTTCTCGCGATCTGTTCCTCAGACATGGACCCCGCGGAGAAACTCGCGGAACTTATCAGGTATTACCTCGACATGCATACGGCCAATCCCGCGTTTTTCGCCCTGCATCGCGATATGTCGCGGATTATGGACGAGCTGTCCGACGGGAGCGATAAGCATGCCTTGATGACGATCATGCGCGAGATACCCAAGGCGACCATGGGCGTCCTGCAGGAGGGGATCGAGCGGGGCCTCTTTATCCCGGAGGAACCGA
>DAOPXQ010000139.1:0-6800 GCA_035352395.1 Treponemataceae bacterium
TCGCGCGGCTTAAGTCCGAAGGCAAGATCGACGCCTTCGTGACCGAGGCGACCGATACGCTCGGGGAATACTGATCGATACCGATCAAACTCGATAAACAACGGGCTCCTTTGGCCCGTTGTTTTTTTTTACCCCTCGCTTCAAATAATTATCCTTGACATTTGTTTCCTTTATCATATTATTACCTCAGGAGATACTAATGACAAGAAAGCTTGAGGGAAAGACCGCGCTCGTGACTGGATCCAGCAGAGGCGTGGGAAAGCTCGTCGCCGAGGCGCTCGCGAAACAGGGATGCTCAACCGTTTTTTGCCATGGTCGAACGGAAAAATCCTGCGCCGAGACCGCGGCGCTCGTGGAACGGGCGGGCGCCCGGGCGGTAACGATCGCGGCCGAACTATCGGATCCCGCGCAGGTGGAATTCCTCGCGCGCAGGGTACTCGAGGAAGGCGGAGTAGATATTCTGTATAACAACGCGGCGGTCATGCATAAATGGCGCGACGCGATCGAGGAACTGACGCAGGAAGATTGGGCATGGTCGTTCCAGATTAACGTGTTCGCGCCCGTCCGCCTGACCGCGATGCTCCTTCCGCCGATGCGCGCGCGCAATTGGGGCCGCATCGTCAACCTGACGTCCGGGATCGACAAAACCCCGCAGCTCGCGGCTTACGGCTCCTCGAAATGGGCGATCGACAAATGGACCGACGACCTCGCCTCGGCGCTCGAAGGGACGGGCATAATCGCGAGCACACTCGATCCGGGATGGCTCAAAACCGACCTTGGCGGACCGAACGCCGACAACGACCCCGCGACCGTGCTTCCGGGCGCGCTCGTTCCCGCCCTACTCGCCGACGGGGAGAAAGGCGGGCAGTTTTTCCGCGCGCAGGAATTGCGAAACTATCAGGTTTAGTTCGGGCCCGCTCACTTCGCGCGAAGCGCCGCGACCCTCGTATCGAAGAAATCTATGTGCCAGCGAATGTGCTCGAAGTAGTCGTCGACGAGGAAGCCAAGCGTTTTCTCGCCGTCGGGCCTTACCCAAACATGGGTTAAGGCCGACTCGTCGATTCCTTGAATGATCGCGAGCAGGTACTCGTTGCTCGACTTCCACAGGCCGCACAGGAAACGATAATCAAGCGAGTCCACTTTCGATACCGACCGCCATTCCTCGGCGTCATACCCGGGAAAATCCAGGCGATCCTGAAGCTGCAGACGGATAAACCGCTGATGGTTGTTCGTGAACGAGTCGATTAGGTGCGCGACCATGTCGCGCAGCGTCCATTCCCCGTCGGGAAGGCGCGCGTCGGCGATATCGGCGTTCGCTATCATCTTCGCGTAGAATCCGTCGATCAATTCTCTGCAAACCTCTATTGGATAGTCCATATCGCGATTTTACTTGCGAGGCGCCGCCTCGTCCAGGGGATTGCGCCCCCGGAAACCCTTCATTGACCGCGCCCCCTTCCGTCAGTATATTCCAGCGTATGACATTACAAGAGGCAATCGACGCGCGCGTATCGCGCAGGACTTATGACGGGACGCCGCTCACTCAGGCGGAAAGCGCCGCGCTCAAGGCACTGATCGACAAGGCCAATAAAGACGAGGGGCTTTCAATCAAGCTGATAGAGGACGCATCGGCCGTCTTCGGAAAACTCTCGAAGAGCTACGGGATGTTCAGCGGGGTTCGCTCGGTGATCATGCTCGCGGGCAAGCCCGCCACGCCCGACCTGTACCGAAAGCTCGGGTATCGCGGGGAAATGATCGTACTGGAAGCGACTCGGCTCGGGCTTGGGACCTGCTGGGTCTCCGGCACGTTCAACAAAGACGATCCGGCCCTCCGACTCGCCGATGGTGAAATCATCGCCGCAGTGGTCGCTATCGGCCACGTCAAGGAACAAAGGTCGATCAAGGAAAGGCTGATCAGGGGATTAGCGCACGGCAAGGAAAAGCCGATCGACGAAATATACACGGCGGACCGCGAACCGCCCGAGTGGTTCCTCGCGGGCGTCCGCGCTGCTTTCAAGGCGCCCTCCGCCATCAACCTAAAGCCGGTGCGTTTCCGACAGGAAGGCGACGAGGCAATCGCGTTCACGACGCGCGACGACGAGACCGGAAACATCGACCTCGGCATCGCCTGCGCGCATTTCGAGATCGCGTCCGGCAGGGCGCCGACGCTCCTGAAAAAATAACGTAAAAAAAAGGACATCGGGCGACGATCGCCGGATGTCCTTTTCGTTTATCAGCGCGAGGCACGGGTCAATGCCCGCGCGGCGCGAGTCAAAGCCTACGCGGCGCGGGTCAATGCCCGTGCGGCGCGACTGTCATTACGGAAGCCAGGTCTTTCCCATCAGGAAGCGGTCGATCTCGCGAGCCGCGCCGCGGCCCTCGTTGATCGCCCACACGACGAGGGACTGTCCCCTTCTCGCGTCGCCCGCGGCGAAAACCTTTTTCGCGGCCGTCGCGAACGTGCCATAGTCGGCCTTCGCGTTCGTCCTCGGGTCGAGCTCGACCCCGAGTTCCTTCAGGATGCCGTCCTCCGGCCCGAGGAATCCGAGCGCGAGGAAAACGAGATCGGCCTCGAAGTATTCCTCGCTGCCGGGGACCTCGGACATGGCGAACTGACCCGCATCGTTTTTCTTCCACTCCACGCGCACGGTCTTGACGCCCTTGAGGTTGCCGTTTCCGTCGCCGACGAATTCCTTCGTCGAGATAAGGTACTCGCGCGGGTCCTTGCCGAACTTGTCGATCGCCTCGGCGTGGCCGTAATCGGTCTTAAGGGTTCTGGGGAAGGTTGGCCAGGGCATGTCGAGCGTTCGCTCGGCCGGCGGCTTGGGCATAACCTCGAAGTTCACGACGCTCGCCGCCCCGTGGCGGATCGAGGTGCCGAGACAGTCGTTGCCGGTGTCTCCGCCGCCGATCACGACGACCTTCTTACCCTTCGCGTCGATGTTCTTTCCGTCGGAGAGGCCGGAGTCGAGAAGGCTCTTCGTGTTCGCGCCGAGAAACTCCAGGGCGAAATGGACGCCCTTGAGCTCGCGGCCCGGGACCTTGAGGTCGCGGGGGCGCGTAGAGCCGGTCGCGACGAGGACGGCGTCGAACTTCTTCGCGAGTTCCTTGGCGGAGATGTCCTTTCCGACCTCGGTCGAGGTCTTGAAGGTAACGCCCTCGGCCTTCATGAGGTCGACGCGGCGAATGATGAATTTCTTATCGAGCTTCATGTTCGGGATACCGTACATGAGAAGCCCGCCCGGCCGGTCGGCGCGCTCGAAGACGGTGACGCTGTGACCGGCGCGGTTCAGCTGATCGGCGGCGGCGAGACCCGCGGGACCGGAACCTATCACGGCGACTTTCTTGCCGGTGCGCGCCTTAGGCGGCAGCGGCTTCATCCAGCCCTCGCTCCAGGCGCGGTCGATGATAAAGCACTCGTTGTCCTTGATCGTGACGGGTTCCTGGTTGACGCCGAGCACGCACGAGCCCTCGCACGGGGCGGGGCAGACGCGGCCGGTAAACTCGGGGAAGTTATTCGTCTTCATGAGGCGGGTCCATGCCTCTTTCTCGCGGCCGCGGAACACGAGATCGTTCCACTCGGGGATCAGGTTGCTGACCGGGCAGCCGTAGCTTGACTGGCAAAAAGGCACGCCGCAATCCATGCAGCGGGCGCCCTGCTCCACCCGTTCCTTGGGATCGAGCGGAAGCGTGAACTCGTCGAAGTCGAGCGCGCGAACGGCGGGCGCGCGATAGGGGGCCTTCTTGCGGCTGAACTCGAGGAATCCGGTTGTCTTACCCATTGACGGCCTCCTTCGAGGAAGCTGCCTTGCGGGCGGCGAGGACCTTCTTGTAGTCCTCGGGTATTACCTTGACGAAGGATGACTTCGTCTTGTCCCACGACCCGAGAATGGCGGACGCCACGTCTGAGCCGGTATATTTTTGGTGCTTGGAGATCATTTCCTTCAGTTCCTCATAGTCTTCCGGCAGGGGCGCGTCGAGCGAGACCATGCCTTTGTTGCAGTTTGCCGCGAGCTTGCCGTCCGGGTCGTACACGTACGCGATTCCGCCGGACATTCCCGCCGCGAAGTTGCGCCCAATCGGGCCGAGTATCACCGCGCGTCCGCCGGTCATGTACTCGCACGCGTGGTCGCCGGTTCCCTCGACGACGACGCTCGCCCCGGAGTTGCGCACGCAGAAGCGCTCGGCGACGAGCCCTCGGATGTAACCCTCGCCGGCCGTGGCGCCGTAGAAGGCGACGTTGCCGGCGATGACGTTCTCGGACGGGTTGAACGCGGATTTTCCGGGCGGGGTAATGACGATCCGCCCGCCGCAGAGGCCCTTTCCGACGTAGTCGTTCGCGTCGCCCGTCAGGACGAACTCGACGCCGCGCGTAAGCCATCCGCCGAAGCTCTGGCCAGCGGTTCCCGTAAAGTTCACCTTGATCGATCCCTCAGCGAGACCCTCGTTCGCCTTGCGCAGCGATATCTCGTGGCTCAGCATCGTGCCGGTCGCGCGATCGGTGTTGATAATCTTCTCGTCGAGCGTCACCGGCGAGCCGCCCTCGATCGCGCCCATGCACTTGGCGATGAGCTTGCGGTCGAGCACCGCGTCGATGCCGTGATCCTGCTTGATGGTGTTGTACATCGGGGAGTCCGCGCGCTCCTTGAGCGGCGGGGCGAGCAGGGCCGAAAGGTCGACGCCCTTGCTCTTCCAGGTCGCGACTGACCGATCCTGCTCGAGGAGGTCCACGCGGCCGATGAGCTCCTTCCAGGTGCGCACGCCGAGGCTCGCCATGATCGTCCGCATTTCCTCGGCGACGAACATGAAGAAGTTCTCCACGTATTCGGGCTTTCCGGAGAAGCGACTTCTAAGGCGCGGGTCCTGGGTGGCGATGCCGAAGGGGCAGGTATTGTTATGGCACTTGCGCATCATGACGCATCCGAGCGTGATGAGCGGCGCGGTCGAGAACCCGCACTCCTCGGCGCCGAGGATCGCGGCGATGACGACGTCGCGGCCGGTCTTGAGCTGGCCGTCCGTCTGCAGCACGACGCGCGAGCGGAGGTCGTTCATCACGAGGGTCTGATGGGTCTCGGCGATACCGAGCTCCCACGGAAGGCCCGCGTTCTTGACGCCCGTCAGCGGCGAGGCGCCGGTTCCGCCGTCGTGGCCGGACACCAGGATGTGGTCCGCGTGCGCCTTCGCGACGCCGGCGGCTATGGTGCCGACGCCGACCTCGGAGACGAGCTTAACGGATATGCGCGCCTTGGGGTTCGCGTTCTTCAGGTCGAAGATCAGCTGCGCGAGATCCTCGATGGAATAGATGTCGTGGTGCGGGGGCGGGCTGATGAGCCCGACGCCCGGCGTCGATCCGCGGGTCTTGGCGATGTACTCGTCGACCTTGTGGCCGGGAAGCTCCCCGCCCTCTCCGGGCTTCGCGCCCTGCGCCATCTTGATCTGGATCTCGTCGGCGTTGGTCAGGTACTCGATGGTGACGCCGAAGCGGCCGGAGGCCACCTGCTTGATGGCGCTCCGCATGGAGTCGCCGTTCGCCATCGGCTTGAAGCGGGCCGGGTCCTCGCCGCCCTCGCCGGTGTTGCTCTTTCCGCCGAGGCGGTTCATCGCGATGGCGAGCGTCTGGTGCGCCTCGAGCGAGATTGAGCCGTAACTCATCGCGCCGGTGACGAAACGCTTAACGATCTCGGACGCGCTCTCGACCTCGGAAAGCGGCACGGGCGAAATGCTCGCGCCGGTGGCGGTCTTGCCGTCGCGGAACTTGAGGAGGCCGCGAATCGTGGACTGCTCGGTCGAGCGGCCGTTCTGGCGCGCCGAGAATCGGTCCCACGCCTTCTTGTCCTTGTTGCGGCACGCGAACTGGAGGTCCGCGATGGACTCGGGATCCCACATGTGCTTTTCGCCGCCCGCGCGCACGTGAAAGTCGCCCGCGCTGCGGTACTCGTCGAACGGGGTTTCCTCGCGAGCGGGGAACGCGTCCCCGTGACGGATCGCGATTTCCTCGGAAAGTTCGGTAAAGCCCGCACCGCCGATGCGGCTAGCTGTGCCGGTAAAGCAGCGGTCGACGACCTCGCCGGAAAGGCCGACGGCCTCGAATATCTGCGCGGCCTTGTAGGAATCGAGCGTGGAGATTCCCATCTTGCCGAACACCTTGCGCATGCCCTTGGAAACGGCCTTAACGTAGTTGTGCTCGATGTCCTCGCGCGAGAAAGCTTTGGAGTAGTTGCCGTCCGCGCCGAGCTGCCAGAGGGCCTCGAACGCGAGATAGGGGTTCACCGCGTCGGCGCCGTATCCCGACAGCATGCAGAACTGGTGGATCTCGCGCGGCTCTCCGGACTCAAGCACGATGCCGATCCGGGTCCGCTTCGACTCGCGCACGAGATGCTGGTGCACGGTTCCGACGGCGAGAAGCGCGGGGATCGCGGCCTTCTTCGAGGAGACGGCGCGGTCGGAAAGCACGACGAGCTGATAGCCCGCGGCGATCGCCTTGTCGGTTTCCTTTTCGATGCGGTCGAGCGCGGCGACGAGGCCCTTGCCGTCCTTCGCGACGTCGTAGGTGATGTCGATGACCTTGCACTTCCAGCCGCTCGCGGAAATCGCCTTGACCTTCGCGAGCTCGCCGTTCGTCAGGATCGGGCACTCGAGGTACAGGCGGTGGCAATGCCGGTCGGTCGGCTCGAGGAGATTGCTCTCCGGGCCGATGAACGAGCCGAGGCTCATGATAATGTCCTCGCGTATGGAGTCGATCGGGGGATTGGTAACCTGCGCGAACAATTCCTTGAAGTAATCGTACATGAGGCGGGACTTGC
>DAOPXQ010000140.1:0-6761 GCA_035352395.1 Treponemataceae bacterium
CGAGATCGCACGATGCAACGACCGCCGCCCCGTCGTCGGGGTCGACGTTGGAGATAAACTTCGCGTCCATGCGCTTCTTACCGTTCTTGACGGCCCAGCCGTCCATGGCGAGGTAGAGGGCGCGCGGACCGAGGTCCGAGCCGCCGATGCCGATCTGGCAAACGGCGGTGAATTTATCGCCCTTTGATCCCTTGATCTCGCCCGAGTGCACCTTCTTGGCGAAGACGGCGATCTTTTCAGTCTCGCCCTCGTAGAATTTACGGAGGTTCTTGCCCTCGAAGATTACGTCTTTCCCGAGTTGGCCGCGAGCGAGCTGGTGGAGGACCTTCCGGTTCTCTCCGGTGTTGATGACCTCGCCGTCGAGCAGGGCCTGGTATTTTTCCACGAGCTGCTGCTCTTGGCTGAGCTCCTGGAGCACGGTCAGGATCGGGTCGGAAACCTGTTTTGCCGCATAATTATACGAAAGTCCCGCGGCCATCGGGGCCTCGAACTTCTTGACGCGGTCGGCGGTAAGGACCTCCGAGAGCTTTACCTGCCCCTTGAGGGACAGCATCTTCTTGTAGGAATTCAGGGTATCAAGATCGTTCCAGTTGATCATTCTAGACTCCTTCATATGTATCAATCTTATGGATTCGCGCGTTTATAAGGGGGCTTTTACGGGGATTTGAAATCCCGCCCGTTCGATCCTATTCTTTATCAGTGGGGGCGATCATTCGTCCAGTTCGGGGATCTTGAGCTTCAGGGTATCGAGGAAATCGTCGCCGGTAATGCCCTCCCGGAGGCACACGAAGACGCAGTTATCCCTGCCCGAGATGCAGCCGAGCACTTCGTCGAGATTCATGCTGTCTATGGCGCTCGCGACGACGTCGGAATGGCCCGAGTAGGTCTTTATGACGACCATGTTGCCGGAGAAATCGATGGAAACGTAGCCGCGGAGAAAGTCCTGCACGACGGTCTGCTCGGATTCCTGGCGCTCTTCGTCGCCCGGAAGGGTATATACGTACCCGTTATGGCCGTCGGAAAGCTTTCCGACCTTGAGGAGCTTGAGATCGCGGGAGAGCGTGGCCTGGGTGACGGCGAATCCCTCGCGGGAAAGGTAGCCAAGCAGGGCTTCCTGGGATTCAATCCGGTAGGTTTTGATGAGTTTCCGGATTGTTTTTAGACGCGTCAGTCGTTCTTTCACGGGTTCCTGCCATTCAATGAGTGAATAATTATGCAACTATAATGAATAAAGAAAGCGGTAATGTCAAGGGAATGACGGACCGATACTTTGACGGGAGACTATCGTGGCAGATGAGAACGCGCAAGAAAATACTATCCTCTACATCCGCCAAGGCGAGCAAAAGGACGGCTATGCCGAGGTCGTGGTCGATCCCGAGGGCAAATACGCCACCGCGGCCATATACCCGCCGATGCCGGGAGGTGCCTTCCTCACCTACCCCAAAGTCGCGGAAAAGCTCGAGGCCGCCGGTATCGTCAATGGCGTGCTGCACGACGCGATTCAGGACGCCATCCTCAAGGCGAATTCCAGCCATTCATCGGTAAAGAACGTCACCGTCGCGGCATGCTCGCATCCGGTGGACGAGATTCCCGAGCACTTTATCATCCGAAAGGACCTGCTCGAGAAAAAACCAGAGATAGACCTAAACGCGGCGCGCGTCGACTGGCGAACCTTGAGCGCGTTTTCCATCGTCCAGAAAAAGGAACCCATAGCGCGCCGTATCGCCAAGGTCGACGGCAAGCCCGGCATGAGCATACGCGGCGAGGAAATCCCCTTCGCGACCCGCAAGCTCGAGGAATACTCGGCCGGGGCGAACGTGATCGACCACCCGACGGGGCTATTCGCCGGGATCAGCGGCCGGCTTTCAATCGATAGCAAGGGCGTAGTCTCCATAGAGACGGTCCTTCAGCTGAAAAAGGGCGTGGACTTCACGACGGGCAACGTAACCTTCCCCGGGGACGTAATCCTGCAGGGAAAGGTGGCCGATGGCTTTAAGATTTACGCGGGCGGCTCGATCGTCTCGAGTGAGGTCATCGACGTCACCGAGATCGTTTGTAAAAAAGACATGATCGCCCAATCGGGCATAGAGGGAAAATCCAAGGGCGCGCTCCGCATCGGCGGGAACCTTACCGCGAAATACATACAAAACTGCCGCGTCGCCGTCCGAGGGGACGTAACCGTCTCGGGAAGCATCGTCCAGTCGAAGGTGTACTCGATGGGAACGATCACGATGGGCGAGAGCGGCAAGCTCGTCGGCTGCGAGTGCATCGTCATCGGCGGCATACGGGCCTTCGAGATCGGCAGCAAGCGCGGGTCGAGGACATGGATACGGTGCGGCACTGACTTTACCGTGCAGCAGGAGCTCGATATCGCGAACGAGCAGCTAAAGCTGCTCGCGGTCAAGATGCAAAAGGCCGAGGAAGCCTACGCCGACGGGCCGAGCCCGGAACTTGAGCGTTACATCGAGGAAATGAAAAGGCGAAAGGCCGAAATCGCCAATCGCATCCCCCAATACCTGCCCAAAATCGACACGAACGACCAAGCCTTCGTCGAAGTGCACGGGACGGTCTATCCCGGCACCGAGATAGAGATATGCCATGTGTCGTATACGGTGGTCAAGGAACAAAAACAGGTAGTCTTCCGGCTCGACAAGTCGCGCGGCTCGATCGTCGCCGAACCCTGGAAAAAGACGGGACAGGCGTAACTGGTAAGTTCGAGCGTTCTATTTTGTTCGCGCGCGTTATACCGCAGCGAAAAAACAATCCTGCCACAAGACGTCAAGGTTTCTCCAATATACTTATCCCATAATAAGGAGACTCGTATGAACATCGGCGTTATCGGGGCGGGATTCATGGGATCGATGCACGCGCGCATCGTCAGGGAACTTACGGGGACTACGCTCGCGGGGATCGCGTCGAAAGGGGGTACAAGCGCGCAACGGCTCGCGGGGGAACTCGGCGTCCGCGCGTATGGAAGCTGGCGGGAACTTCTAGATGATCCCGCGATAGACGCCGTCTGCGTATGCACCCCGACCGACTCTCACGCGGATATCGCGTGCGCGGCGCTTGCCGCGGGAAAGCACGCGATCGTCGAATTTCCCGCGTGTTCCAAGCTAAGAGAACTTGACCGAATGATCGAGGCAAGCGCCCGGTCGAACCGAGTCTGCGCGGTCGCCTACACCGCGCGCTACCAGAGCCAATTCTCGCACGTGTTCGAGCTCGCGCGATCGGGGAAACTCGGCTCCGTCTCCGGCGCGTATATCTCCCGAAGGAGTTCGTCCGTATTCGCGAGCGGCGACATCGTGAACAATATGGTATCGCAGGACATCGACTGGATGGTTAGGCTCCTCGGCAAGCCGGATAGCGTCTCGTGCGCGAACGTCGCTCAGGCCAGCGCGTCGTTTGCTTTTACCTACAGCGACAAGGTCGTCGTCATCGAGGGAGCCACGAATATGCCCCGGGATTACCCCTTCACCACCCGTCATCTCGTCGTGGGCAGCGCGGGCTCGATCGACCTCTCCTGGAGATTCACCGATCATCCCGAGTACACGATGGAATACGCGACCGACGGCGCGATCGAGCGCGTCGAGTGCGTCGACTACGATCCGTACCGACGCGAGCTTGAGCGTATCATCCGCGCGATCGAAAACGGAGACGCGGGCGATTGCGACGCGAAGTCCGCATACGAGGGCGCGGCGCTTTCGTTTAAGTGCAGGGAGATGATGAGATGAAGGCATTACTGACGTCAGCGGGCTTCGAGAATCCCGCGATAATGGATAGCTTTCTGAGAATGATCGGAAAGCCGCAGAGCGAGATCCGCGCGTTGTTCGTCCCGACGGCGGCGATCAATCCGGACGCCATCGGCATGTTGCCAAAGTGCATGAACGACCTGCTCTCCGCGGGCATCCCGAAGGACCATATAACGGTATATGACCTACACTGCGCGATGAACTACGCGACGCTGAGAAAGTACGACGCGATCTATTTCTGCGGCGGAGACGCCGCGTATTTGATTCGCAGGATTAACGACAGCGGCTTCCGAAGGCGCCTCCTGCGATTCATCCGCGAGGGTGGCGTATACGTCGGAGTCAGCGCCGGGAGCTACGTGGCGGCGCGAAACGTAAGGAAGGGACTGGAACTGCTGGACGCAGAGCTACTCGTGCACCAAGAACGGGGATCCCCAGTGGGCCCGCTCGAGGCTACGACGAATACGCCGATTCCGCTCACCGACCGTCAGGCGATCGTAATCGACGGCGACCGGCGGGAGATTGTCGGTTAGACACGCGCGCCCCCGCGCCGCGAGGGCAACACGCTATTTCATCGTGACGATCGTCTTGCCAGTGCCGCCGTCCTCCGGGCGCGCGAAGTGATACTCCGCGACGGCCCCATAGGACGCGAGCATCCCGTGCACGGCGGTCTGCAGCACGCCATGGCCCTTTCCGTGCACGACCGAGAATTCCTTAAGCCCTTTCATGGAGGCAAGATCGAGCTGACGCTCGAGGGTCTTCAACGCCTCGTCGTGCCGCATGCCAAGCAGGCGGAGCTCGAACGAAGGAGTCTCATCTCCGCCGAGTTCGGTCTGGATCTCCACCGAGGGGCGCTTGCCCTCTCCCGAAACGGGAACCGCCGAAAGCTCGGATGCCGAAATCGCCATGCGCAGCGTGCCGGTCGAGACCGTCCACACGCCCTTCTTTTCCTCGCGCACTAATGTACCGCGCCGTTTCGCCGCGCCTATATACACGTCCACGCCGGGCGCGAAGTCCGGAATGCGTTCCGTCCTGGGCGACGCGGCCGCCCCTCGGGGCTTCGCGCGCGGGCCCGACTCTTTTTTTCGCGCGTCGATTGGGCTCGCGACGCCGCGCGCCGCGTCCTCGGCCTCTTCTGCTCGGTGCCGGTCCGAAATCTCGCGCTCGCGCTCCGACGCCTCGCCGCGATCGGAAAGGAGCCCCTCGCGCTCGGCCGAGACGCGCGCCTCGAGGTCCGACATCCATGCCTTAACCTGCAGGGTTTTCTCGCGCGTCAGCTCGCCCTCGCGGATCTCGCGAACGAGATTCTCGAGCGAGCTCCGGCTTTCGGACAGCAGGCGGTCAAGCCGGCGATAACCCTGCTCGCGAAGCTCAAGCTCCTTTTGCCGGAGACTGAGCTCGCGGAGATCGGTCTTTCGCCGCTTCTCCCTAAGCTCGCGCTCTTCCTTCCGCTTGTCGTCCTCGAATTGCGCGAGTTCCTCGTGCTTCGCGGTAAGCCCCTTGATGAGGGCGGACACGTCCGCGCGTTCTTCCTTTAGGTACGAGCGGGCGCCGTCCACGATCTCCTTCGAGAGGCCGTTTCGCGCGGCGATGTCGAGCGCGTGGCTCTCGCCGGGAACTCCCATGAGTATGCGGTACGTCGGCGAGAGCGTGTCCTGGTCGAAGTCGACCGAGGCGTTCACGCACGACGAATGCGTGTAACCGTAGTTCTTCAGTATGCCGTGGTGCGTCGTCACGAGCACGATCGATCCGCGCGCGAGTAATTCGTCGAGCACGGACATCGCGATGGCGCTGCCCTCCTGCGGGTCGGTTCCGCTCCCGAGCTCGTCGAGGAGGACGAGGCTCTTACCGGTCGCGACCCTAAGGATCTCCGCGACGTTCTTCATGTGGCCGGAGAAAGTGGAAAGTGACTGGTCCAACGACTGCTCGTCGCCGATGTCGCAGCCGACGTAATCGAATACGGGGAAGACGCTCGGATCGGCGGCGGGGATAGGCCAGCCTGATTGATTTAATAGCGCGAACAGCGCGACGGTCTTGAGGCTCACCGTCTTTCCGCCCGTGTTCGGGCCGGTGATGATGAGCATGCGCCCGCCGGGAGTGAGCACGAGGTCTATCGGGACCGCGCGCTCGCGGAGCAGGGGATGTCTTCCCTGCCTGAGCTGCAACGCGGAATCCTGCACGGAGTCAGGCGGTTCGTCATGCGCGAAGGAACATCGATGATCGCGGCCCCAACGCGCGCCGGCGGACACGCCGTCGAGATAGACCATGGAATCGAGCGCCGCGACGAGCTCCCCGTGGAACGGGGATATTTTCGCCGTCAGCTCCTTGAGTATGCGCGCGACCTCGCGCGAAAGCCGATGTTCCTCGGTCACGAGATCGTTATTGCGGTCGACGACGTCCTCGGGCTCGACGTACACCGTCTGGCCCGACTGCGAGACCTCGTGCACGATACCGCGCACGCGTCCCTTGAAGTTCGCGCGGAGCGCGATGACCTGGCGGCCGTCGCGAAGCGTGGGCAGCGTCGACTGTAGAGCAGAGCGGAGCGAGTCATCAGAGAGGTAGCGGCCGACGAGGGACTCAATGTCCTGCCTGATGCGCTTGATCCCGTTGCGTATTTCGCGAAGCTCGGGAAGGTCGCGAAGCTCGCCCGACTTATCGACGACGCGCGCGATCTCGTTCGCGACGAGCGAAAGATCGGGAAGCGCGAGAGCCCGCTCGACGAGAGCCCAGTCGACGGAGCGGGGATTCGTACCCGTCGCCGTCTCGGCGCCGGCATTAGTCCCCGCGCTTACGCCCACGCTCGCGAACGAGAGCGAGTCGCGCCTGCCGGACTCGATGGACCGCGCGCGAGATTCCGCCCAGGCGCGAAGCTTTCCGACCGCGTCGCAGAAAATCGACAGCGCGTACAGCTCGTCGAGCGCGAGCGACGCGCCCTCGACCTGGAGCCTCGCGAAATAGCCGCGCACGGGCGGCCATCCTCGGATGGGAGGTGGATTCTCGGAAGAGAGGGCGGAG
>DAOPXQ010000141.1:0-6756 GCA_035352395.1 Treponemataceae bacterium
TTCTCGCTGTCGCGAACGCGACTCCCGCGCTCTGGTGCCTTTCCGCGCACGAGCCCGCCGAGTTCGCGATGCAGGAAAACGCGGCAAGCGCCTTTCCGGGAAGGGCGTGGCTTTCGTTCGGCATCCATCCGCAAGAGCCTGAAATGACTCATTTTGATTTTCTTGCCGACCTCGCGCGGGCGCGGCGCATACAGGCGATAGGGGAGTGCGGCTTCGATCTCTTTAACGATGGTTTCAGGCGAACGATCGATCGGCAGAAGACAGTATGGTCACGGCAGCTAGATCTCGCGATAGAGACGCGCCTGCCGCTCATCGTTCATTGCAGAAAGGCGCTGCATCTAGTCTTCGCGGACTCGAAGAGGCTCAAGTGCGTAAGCGCCGTCGTTTTCCATGGATGGCCGGGCTCGCCGGTGGAAGCCCGTTCGTTTTTGGATAAAGGGGTAAACGCGTACTTCTCGGCCGGCAAGGGGTTAATGCGCGGCGATCGGTCGCTTATCGAAACGGTGCGCGCCTTGCCGCCCTCAAGGATCCTGACCGAGACGGACGCGCCATGGATGCGCGACCGGGACCAAGACTACACGAGTCCCTCGGAGATCTCCGCCGTCGCCGCCCGAGCGGCCGAGATCGCGGGGTTGCCGGAACCCGATTTCATCGCGACGGTGGAAAAAAACTTCAGGACTGTTTTTGGAGCGTGTCCCGGATCTTGACGAGTTCCCGCTCCGTGTCGGCGAAGACCGGCTTGACGCGCGCGACAGCGGCCGCTACGTCGGCGGAGGGATTCGCCTTGAGCGCGAGTTCCACCTCGGCGGAGGCCTTCGCGAGGTCATCCGCGCCGACGGTCATCGACGCGCCCTTGATCTTGTGCGCAAGGAACTGCACGCGCGCGGAATCGCCGGTTGAGTGCTTGGCGACGAGCTCCGCGATGTCCGCCTCGCACATCTTAATATACGTCCCGATAAGCTCGATATAGATCTCGGCGTCGTTATCCAGGCGCTCGAGCGCCTCTCCCATCCTGATTACCGTCATTTCTTTCCTCCCGAAACCGTCCGATAAAAATCCTCGCCCCTATCGTTTATCAGCACGAAGGCGGGAAGGTCTATGACCGTTATGAGCCTGACCGCCTCCATCCCGAGCTCGGGATAGTCGACGATCTCGCTCGACGTTATATGCCTGTCGGCGATAAGCGCCGCGATTCCGCCCGGCGTGCCAAGGTAGGTCGCGCCGTACTTAGCGCAAGCCGCGCGCCAGGTCTCGCTTCGGTTTCCCTTCGCGAGCGTCAGGAGAGCCGCGCCCCGGGACATCAGATCCTCGGCGTACTCGTCCATTCGTCCTGCCGTCGTCGGCCCGATGCTGCCCGAGACGCGGCCTTCCGGCGTATTTGAAGGACCCGCGTACGCGATGCCGTATCGCGTAAGATACTCAGGTAACGGTTTGCCATCGACGATGAGTGCTCTCCAGCGCGCGTGCGCCGCGTCCCTCGCGACGAGCAGCTTTCCCGAAAGCAGCGCGGGCGAGCCCGGCTCGATCCCCGACAGTAATTCTCGAACCTTGGGTATGCCCTGGTCAAGGTCGATCGCGATCGGCCGCGCGGACATAACATCGCGCGAACTTTCATCGATAGCGAGCGCCGTGCGGACGGCCTCGAGCGAGAGCGGGTCGGAAACGGTGCGCTCGAGCCAGACGCCCTTCGCGTCGATATAAGCGAGGAGATTGCGATGCGCCGCGCACGACACGCCGACGGACACCGGGCAACTCGCCCCGTGACGGGGAAGGCGCAGTACCCTCGCGGAGAGCGCGAGGCACTTACCGCCAAACTGCGCGCCAAGCCCTGTCTCCCGGGCGATCTCGAGCGCGTGCCGTTCCCATCCTTCGTCGCGGAGCGGTTCGCTCCCAAGGACGCGATAATCCCAACCGGGGAGGCGCTCGTCAAAGTAGCCCGCCGTGGCGAGCTTAAGCGCAAGGAGGTTCTGTTCCGGGCTAATGCCCCCGACGACGACGGCGATCGAGTAGGGCGGGCACGCGGCCGTCCCGAGCGCAGCGATTTGCGTCCGCAAAAAAGCCTCGAAGGCTTTATCGGTGAGGATTGCCTTGGTCGCTTGGGTGAGGCTCGTCTTGTTCGACGACCCGCCGCCCTTCGCGCAAAAGAGAAACCGGTAGGCGGGCGCGGAGCCGAACGCCGCGGCGCCGTTAGGTACGGAGGCGATCATTATCTGCGGCGGCGAATTGTCGCCGGGATCGCTTTCCTCGAAAAGCGAGGAGGGTATGGTTGTGGAGTAGCGGAGGTTCCGGGTCGTATAGGTTTTGGAGATCCCCTCGGCGAGCTCTGACTCATCGTCACCGGCGGTCATGGCGCCCGAAGGTTTCCACGCGAAGACCTGCGCCGTTCCCGTATCCTGGCAGAGGGGTAGCTCTCCTTTCGCGCTGATTACCGCGTTTTCTAGGAGCCAACGCGCAACCATTCGGTCGTTTGCGCTGTTTGTACTATCGTTGACGATCGCGGCGAGCGCTAAGAGGTGCTCTTCGGAAAACGTGAACGAGAGCCGATCGAAGGCCGCCTCGGCGAGACGGGAAAGCGTCCCCTCGGGAACGGAAAAGAAACCAAGCGAACGGAGTTCAATAGAGCTCAGCCTTTCAGAGCTTGGTTCCATCGGCGTGATCAGGTCAAAATCCATAGTTTGGCCAGTATAGCCCTCCTTGCGGGATTTTGCTATACTTTGCGGAAAAGCATTACGGAGGTTGTATGCCGATTGTCCTGTATCTGTGCGCCCTCAGCTCACTGTTATTCTCAGCTACCTGCTTTCTCCCCTCGTTCGAGGTAGCTCTGTTCGGCTTTCCCCTAACGTTCGCAGCCACCGTCGCGGTGTTTATCCTGACGCGGCGCTTCATTGCCGAACCCTCGCGCAAGCGGCTCTCCGTCCTCAGAAAACTGCTTGAGTACCTGCCGTTCATCCTGCTCGCGGGCTTCGTGTTCCGCCGCTCGGGTCCCTCGGATACCGCCTTCGCGTACGACCTCGTCTCCGTGCTTCTTTGGGTCGCGGCCTCCGCGCTTTCGCTCGTGGCCCTCTTTCGCCTCGGGGATAAACGCGTCGCCAAACTTTACCCGCAAATCGGCGAGGAAAAGCGCGTCAAAAAATCCCTGGGGGTCCAGGCGCTCGAGTGGGTAGACGCGCTTTTGCAGGCCGCGTGCATCGTCCTCCTCATAGACCTCTTCCTCTTTCAGCTCTACGCCATCCCGTCGGAATCCATGGTCCCGCAGTTCATGATCGGCGACCGCGTCGTCGTGCCCAAGACCGTCTCGGGGCCCAAGTTCCCCCTGTCGGACGTCGGCATCCCGCGCATGCGCGGATACGATCGCGGCGACATCGTCGTGTTCAACAACCCGCATTACAACGACACCAAGGAATCCCGCGTGCGGTCCTTCGCCTCGCAGCTCGTGTATAAAGTCACCTTCACCCTGGTCAATATCAATCGCGACGAGTTCGGCGTGCCGAAGGCCGACCCGCTCGTTAAGCGAATCTGCGGCGTGCCCGGCGAAAAGCTGATGCTCGTCGACGGCGTGCTCTACGGCAAGCGCGCTAACGATACCGACTTCGCGCCCGTCGACGCGGACGCGCAGTGGGCGTGCTGGAACCTCAACGCCCTCCCGCTCTCCGAAAAAAACCAGGTCAAGCAGTTCCCGATAACCGACGAGGGTTTCGCCGTCATGCAGTCGGTCGAGTCGACCCGCTCCAACGTGGACCTCGCCGCCGCGGCCTCGGAATGCCGCGAGCTCGTCGCCAAATTCGCTCGCCTCAAGACCGCGCGCGACGCAAGCACCGATGCCCCCGACCTCGTGCCCCGCGAGCGCCGCGAGATCGTCGACATGTTCCGCAAAAACGCCGAGCTCACCCGCGAGCTCCTTACCACCAACGGCGGCATCGCCTGGTTCGACGCGTTCATGACCTCATGGACCAAGGACCAGACGCGAGCCAACCTCTACGACCGCCAGGAGATGAAGGCCTCGCTCCTCGTTAAATTGACCCTCGGCCGCCTTATCGTGCGTAACGCCGAGCTCTTCACTTCCGGCGCGACCGCCGACCAGTTTAACGAGGACGCCGTTCGGAAAAGCCTCGGCGCCGACGCGGAGAACCTCAGCCTCTACATGTTCTATCACGACCAACGCAACATGCCCGAGTTCCCGAAGGGCGACGAATACATCCCCGCCGACAACTACTTCATGATGGGCGACAACCGCTTCAACTCCCTCGACATGCGCCACTCCTACGAGTACCGCCTCGTGCCGATCGACCCCAAGGACGAGTACTCCGTCCTCTATCGCTCGAATCTTTCGCCCCAGTACGTCCCGATCACCCGCATCATCGGAACGGCGAACATCCGCTTCTGGCCCATCGGCCGCGCGGGCTCCGTCAAGTAATAATATCAAATCAAAAGGGGGAACGCCTCTAGCTCATAATGAGTCACGCGTTCCGCCCGATTCTTCCATTCATCCCGCCGTTCCCCCTCGCTCCGAAAAATTTCCGCGCGCGCGGAAATTGTTTCTCCGCTACCCCCTCGTCGTTATAAGTGATATTATTGGCTATCAAGGAGAATGCACGCATGAGTGACGTATTGGCTTCGCTGCTTGACAACGACGGTAAGATCAAGCGATGGCCTAAGAAGCCCGAGGAACGGGCGGCGGTACTGGGCTACCTCGTCGGTAAGTTCGAGAAGGGAAAGGACTATACCGAGAAGGACGTGAACGCGATCATCGCGGGCCTCCATGCCTTTAGCGACATCACCATGCTGCGCCGCGAGCTGATCTCGGCGAAGTTGATGAACAGAACCCCCGACTGCAAGCGGTATTGGATCGACCCGGAAGCGTAATCGCGTCCGGAGACATAAATGGAAGAGTGCGAGTTTTCCACATTGGGGCAATCGATACATCCGGGAAGGGAAGTCAAGATTGCCTGTCGGTTCAATGCCCGCGATATATCCGAACAAGCGCCGTTCGACAGGTTTCGCGTTTTATATCTGAAAGAGGGCCACGGCGTGTTCGAGAATGGGCACAAAAACCAGATCGTGACCAGTCCGGCGGTAATCTGCCTTAACCAGCATGACCGAATTCGATTTCATAAATCCGACGACGCGATACTTGACGCGATGTTCTTCGATCCCGTTTGCTTCGAGCGATACGTCGAGTTCGCGAGCTTTGACGAATGGAAGAACCAGCTTGGTCAGGATGAGTATTTCTTTCGGCCCTTTTTTGAGAGAAACGAAACGTACATAGGCGTTAATTCCACGTCGAGTATTCTTGGAAGCAGAATCTCGCAGTTAATCGCGTTGACGGACAAGACGCTACGCGCGCAGGCCGATGTTAATTGGCCTTGCAGAAGCCGCTCTTTCTTTATCGAGCTGTTATTGACCGTCAATTCCATCTACAGCGAAGGCGAAACGGAACAGAAAGTTTTCATCGGAAAAATGTCCGACGAAGTACTGCGAATCGTGGAGTGGGCCAACGGGCATTACCTCGAGAAAATCGTCCTCGGCGATATCGTTAAGGAGTTTAACACGAACAAAACCACGCTCAATCAAAGGTTTAAGGCCGTAATGGGCATTACCGTGATCGAGTATATCATCAACCTCAGGATGCAGGTTTCCTGTTCGCTCTTAAGAAAAACGTACTTAACCGTCAGCGAGATCATGGAACGGTCGGGCTATCACGACGACGCCCATTTCCTTCGCGCGTTCAAAAAATACTCCGGTTGTACCCCAAGCGAGTACCGCAAGCGATACGGCGATTTCCGATAAGCGTGTTTTCTTTTTAGATAAACAATTCATCGAGTTACCTTGCAGTAGTATTCTGTAACGCGGAAGGAGAATACAAGAATGAATACGCTAACCCGTTTATTAAGCGTCTGCGCCGTTTCGGCAGTTCTTTTTAGTGGTTGCGATACAAAGGCATTGGACTGGTCTATCGTCACCGAATGCGAGATTCCCATAGGCGACAGGTCCCATGTCGCCGGTTTCCTCAACGAATCCTATTGCGTCTCGGTCGGTTACGGCGGTGTGATAAGGATTTCGGAAGACGCCGGAAAGACCTGGACGAAGGCCCAGAACCAGTCATTGTGCAGGTTTTGCCTTGATATCATCGACGCAAACCTTTCCTGGAGCGGCGGAAACGGCTCCAATGTTCGCGTCACTAAGGACGGCGGAAAGACCTGGCAAGCCGTTACGGATTGTCGCCTTGGATCCACTCACATGAGCATCGACTTTCTCGACGACAAGACGGGCCGGCTCGCGTCGAAGAACCGAATCGCCATGACCGAAGACGGCGGCGCGACATGGAAAGAGCTTAGCCTTCCGGAAGGAATTACCGAGATCGCGACCCTGGCGATACGATCCGCGAATGAGGGATATGTCCTTACCAAGGCCGGTATCCTGTATAGCACCACCGACTGCGGGGCGAACTGGGGTTCGGCTTCGATCAATCTCGCGAAGTACAAAATAGCAGGCGATAAGCTCATGGCCGCGGACATGAATTTTTATGGCGAGAGCAAAGCTGAAATCGTATTTTCCGGGAACAAAAAGAACGGCGCGAACGTATGGATCCTCTCCACCGAAGACGGCGGAAAAACGTGGAACCCAAGGCTTCTACCGTACCCCGTAAACTCGACCGCGACCGAGATCTATTTTACGTCCAGCGGCGAATACATTACCGTCACCAGCATGAACAAGCAGGTTAAGGTATTCAAGAAGGTATCGCGTTAATGCTTGAGG
>DAOPXQ010000142.1:0-6611 GCA_035352395.1 Treponemataceae bacterium
AGCGTCATGACGCTGATCGACAAGAACGGGTCGAAGAAGGTACGCAAACTCGACGTGTACTATCAGGACAAGGGAAACGGAAAGAACGCGTACATGGTGTTCTCCGAGCCCGCGGACGTTAACGGGACGAAGTTCCTGACCATCGGCCACCGGGGCGCCGATTCCGACCAGAGGCTTTATCTCCCCGCGCTCAAGAAGACGCGGAAGATCTCTACTTCCGGCAAGGACGGCGAGTTCGTGAACTCCGACCTTTGGTTCTACGATCTCGAGGAGCGGTATTTCGAGGACAACACCTATACCTTCCTCTCCGCGAACGAAACCCTGCCCGACAAGGCGTTCGCCGGGATGACCTTCAACAAGATCGAGATGAAGTCGGTCAAGGCCGATTGCCCGTACGCGAAATCGATCGCGTGGGTAAACGCGCAAAACGACTGCATCTACCGGATCGACTGCTTCGACAAGAAGGACGGCTCGCTGCTTAAGACGATCCTCACCGTCAAGGTGGACACGATCAAGGGCATCCTCGTGCCGACCCAGATGATCGTCACCAACCACCGGAAGGGGAGCAAGACGCTGATGCAGCTCAACAACGTCGAGGTAAACGTCGGGCTTAAGGACGACGTCTTCTCCGTCAAGAACCTCGAGCAGTGAGGCCGGCGCAATGAAGATCGCCTATTTGATTCCGATGGCACTCGCCATCGCGGCGGGAGCGACCGCGTTCGCGGAGGATTCCTCGGACCTCTTCGCGGACTTCGCTTCCCTCGGCGCGGCAGACGGCGCCGGCGCGGGTACGACCGCCGCGCCAGCGGACGCTTCCTTCTCGCTCAAGCTTTCCGGCACGCACGAGTTCGACTTCCATCAGCCGGCCTATTGGGCCGACGGGAACGATTCCTACCGGGGAGACCTGAAGGCCCCCGCGTTCAGGAACGACGTCGGCCTCGAGATCTGGGAGCGGGGCGTCAAGGTCGTCTCTCGCTGGCAATTCGACGCGGCGCCGACCTTCGCCGACGCGCAGGACCCGAACGGTTCGTGGGCAGCCTGCGCGACGATTAAGCCTAACGAGAACTACGTCAGCTGGAATCCCGACAAGCTCAAGCTGAGCGCGGGTTACCAGATATTCGCGTGGGGCGTCGCCGATCGAAGGAATCCGACCGATAACCTGAACCCGAGGGATTACTCGACGAGCGCGACCGATCCCGCGAAGATCCCCTCGCTCGCCGCCGACGCGATATGGTATCCGACCGACAGCGTGTCCCTTGAGGGCGTTTTCATTCCCTCGAAGGGCGAGTCGCGGTATCGGGAGGATTTCGCGCGGGCGCTTTCCGCTCGGTCAATCCCCGGAATAGCGGGGTACGATCTTTCGACGGGGACCCCGATCCTCTCGCCGTACTCGGTGCCTGGAGTCTCGTATGGCCTCGATCCCGCGAAGCCGAAGAACTACGCGGCGGGCGCCAAGCTGAACTACAACTCGGACCGTGTTGACCTTTCCGTGAGCTATCTCTATGACCTCGACCAATTCTACACCCCTGAAATTTCGACTCGGGCGCAGCCGTTCGATGCCTATATGTCCGGCGTCGACAAGGGAATCGCCGCCGGTTCGTACTGGATGATCGACGGGATCACGCTGAACCGAAAGAGGATTCACCGTTTCGGCTGCGATGCGAAGACGACGGTCGGAAAATGCGGGCTTTGGCTCGAGGGCGCGTACGACGTGACCGAGCGATCCGGCGACGAGGACTATTCGGAGCGGAGATCGAAGATTGAGTATACCCTCGGCGGCGACGTCAATTACGGGCCGAACGACCGCTTCTACGCGAACGTGCAGTATTTCGGCACGTGGATTCCCGGCTTCGATAGGGACTTCCATTCCGATTACGCGAACGGCCTGCCCGACGCCGCGCGGGTTTCGGACGCGGACTATATGCGGGAGTTTTACGAGCGTTCGACGGTCGACAGGCTCGGGCTCGCGACCGAGGGCCTCATGCAGGGCGTGTCGTGCAACCTTAAGTGGGAATTCGCGGACGCGGCGGTCACGCCTCAGGTCACCGCGGCGTATACGATGCCGTTCCTGTACGACGACGCGGACGGGACGCGGTACGGCGCCCTCGCGCTCAATCCCGAGCTCGACCTGAAGCCGATCGATTCCTTTCACGTTAAGTTCGGCGCGGACCTGTGCTACGCCTGGCGAAAGACAGACGGGGACGTGAGGCTCGACGCCGACTCGGACGCTATCGGTTCTTATACGCCGGAAAACAACGTATACCTCAAAGTCGTTTATAAGTGGAATAGCGAGACAAAGCGCTGATCGCGGCGCGGCGGCCCATTTGGGCCGCGATATCCTTACTGGAGCCTAACACATGCTGGAGAAATTCCTTATCTGGACGGGACGCGTCTTTCGCAAGCCCCTACCCATCGTCATCATCGCCGCGGCGATGACCGCCTTCTTCGCGGTCGGCATACCGAAAATTAAGTTCGACAACAACATCACCTCGATGCTCCCGTCGAACAACCGTTCCCGCGTCATACACGAATACTACGAGGACAAGAACCTGTTCGGGTCGAGCGACATGATTATCGTCGGCATCGACACGGACGACGCGTATTCCGAGAGAACCCTGAACTACGTAAAGAGGCTCGAGGCGGCGCTGAACGGGCTCAACAACGAGCTACCGCAGGAGAACATGGCGGCGCTGCTCAAGCTCGGCAAGGAAGACGGCGCGAAGGTGATCGAGGCGCTGCGCGGGGTCGGCATCAACGAGTCGAACTACGAAACCGAGCTCGTGCCGCTCATAACCTCGCCCGATAAACTCGCCGAGGCCTTCGGCTGGGACGCCGCGTTCGCGGGCAAGGTCGCGGCGGCCGCTCAGGCCGTTCCGGACAAGAGAGCCCTGTTCGATTGCTATCAGAACCCGATCGATAAGACGCAGAGCGTCGTGAGCGCGGATTACATCGAGTGCGTGGACGAGGCGCTCGTCGTCAAGAAGCTCGTCGACAACGAGGAGATCACCCCCGAGGGAATCGGCGGCCTCAGGCAGCGCGTCGCGAACTGGGACGTGTACAAGGGCGCGCTCGTGTCCGACGACGGAAAGCTCGTTACGATCGCGGTTAAGCTGAACGGCTCGAACAACGATCTCAACGGAAAGCTCAGCCGATCCGTCGAGAAGCTCCTCAAGGCGAACGCCGACCCCGGCTTCCGCACGTACCTCGACGGCGAGCCGGTCATCGAAGACCTGATCTCGCGGCAAATGTTCAGCGACCTCAAGAAACTCATCCCTCTCGTCATCGTGATGGTCCTCGGGATCCTGTTCCTCTGCTTCCGCAACGCGCAGGGAGTCGCGTATCCCGCCGCGTCGATCGCCTTCGCCGTAATCTCGACGATGGGCCTGATGGCGTACTGCAAGGTTCCGGTGTCGGTCGTCGGCGTCACGATCCCCGTCCTGCTCGTCGCGATCGTCTCGGCGTACGGCGTGCACCAGATGAACCACTACTTCCTGTCGACCGACACCGATAAGCTCGGCATCGTGAACCATAACATGAAGAGCGTCGGGCTCGCCATAACGCTTTCCGGCATCGCGGTCATGGTCGGCTTCGGCGCGCTCCTCACGGAGAGCTTCGTTCCCATCAGGAACTTCGGTATCTTCACCGCGATCGGCGACTTCATCGGGCTTTTCGGCGCGCTGTACCTCATACCCTCCCTGATACTGCTCTCGAAAAAGCCGAAGGCGGCGCCGCGCGCAGAGGCGACGACCGGCCCGATCGCGGGGCTCCTCAAGTTCTTCAAGCGCGTTAACCGGCGGCATAGCGGCCTCGTCCTCATAGCCTCCGCCGCGCTGTGTGCCGTGGCCTTCGTCGGCGCGCTCGGCCTCAAGGCCGAGCTGAACAACGTGTCGTTCTTCAAGAAGGGCTCGCCGATCCACGTGGCCGACGACCACCTGAACGAAAAGCTCGCCGGGACGGAGGTCCTCAACGTGATACTCGACTCGGACCTCGGCGACGCCTACCAGCGCGGCATGGGGAAGGTCACCGGCGAATCGGGGACGAACCCGGAGATCACCACGCCCGAGGTCCTCAACGAAATCGATAAATTCTCCGCCGACGTGAAGAAGGAATTCCCCTTCGCGCGCAAGGTGATGTCGTTCAACGACGCGATCAAGAAGATGAACCAGGAGATGAACGGGGGCGGGCGCGAATACTACCGCATACCGGACTCGAAGGAGCTGATAAGCCAGTACCTCCTCGTTTTCAGCGGGGACGTCTCCGACGTACTGACCCAGAACCACGACAAGCTCAGGGTCAGTATTACCCTCAAGCGCGTCTCTTCGGACGACGTCGAGCGGGTCAGGCGGTACTGCATGTCGTACTTCCCGAAGGACTTTCTCGAGCGGAACCACCTTCAGGTGCAGATTTCCGGCACGGCGAACCTCTATAACGTGGCGAACACCCTGCTCGTCGACGGCATGGTCGAAAGCATCATCCTGTGCGTCATCATCGTCTTCGTCCTGCTGCTCCTCGTGCTCAGGAAATTCCGCATGAGCGTGATCGCGCTCGTGCCGATCTTCATGACGATCCTCATTAACTTCGGGTTCATGGGGCTGCTCCACGTCCCGTTCAACATCGTCACCGCGCTCGTCTCCTCGATCGCGATCGGCATCGGCGTCGACTATTCCATTCATTTCATTACGTGGTACCGGAACGAGCTCCGCGCGAATCCCGACATCGCCCTCGCGCTCGAAAACACGATCGAGCGAAAGGGTCGGGGCATCCTCTATAACATGTTCGTGATCATCGGGGGATTCATCGTCCTCGTGGTCTCGGATTTCGTCCCTTTGATCCAGTTTGGTCTGCTGGTCGCGGGATGCATGATAATCGCTACCATCGGCGCGCTCGCGGTCGTTCCCGCGATCATACGGATTCTCTCGAGAAAGAACCCGGATTTTCTCTATCTGGGGGTAGAACGGCCGTCAAAGTAGTCTATAATCTGATACGGAGGCGGGAACATGGGACGGTCTTTCGGGGAATATGACGACGCGGTGCGGGACGCCGTAAAGCGAAGCTTTTTGGCGGACCTCCCCGAAGACCTTTTGGACCGCGTGCTTGTCGATGGTTTGCTTTCCACGATTCCCGCGGCGACGATCGGCTATCGGGAGTACGAGCCCGGGCGGCTCGTCGTCCTGCTGGAGGGCCTCTTCAGGATATTCCTGACCTCTCGGGAAGGCCGGCAGATAACGATTAAGTACGCCGGTCCCGGCGACGTGATCGGGACCCCATCGGTCGTTTGCGGCCCGTTTCCCGTCCGCGCCCAGGTTATCAGAGACTGCGTGGTCCTGGCGCTGAACCCTCAGATTATCGAGGAGATCGCGAAAAAGGAGCCCTCGTTCGGCTGGAAAGTCGCCGAGGCCATCGGGGAGGATTTCTATGATCTCGTGAATACCCTGAGCGAGAGCGCGTTCGACTCGGTTCCCGTTCGGACGGCGCGCCACTTACTGCGGCTCGCCGCCCCCTCGGACCCCGACCGTCGGCTCGTCGCCGCGGTGACGCAGCAGGATCTCGCCGATTCCGTCGGTTCCGTCCGAGAGGTCATATCGCGGGTGCTTCGTTCCTTCCGCGACGAGGGCTTGGTCGAGATCGACCGCGACGGCATCACTATCGTTGACCTTCAGGGCTTAAAGAAGAAGGGGAGAAACCAGGACTCTTGGCGATAGCCGATGCGATCACTTTTTTCGTCGAGTACGCCGGAGCCGAAAGACTCTTGCCTTAGCGCATAAGCGATAGCAGCGGATCGCGTGAGTCTCTGGGCATAGGACTCTGCCATGGATGCCGAGAAGACGGACGCCTGTCAGCTCGACGCGGATGGCGATGTCGGTTTCCGCATGATGAGAACCCCAACCCAGTACGTACAACGAAACAATCATGCGCTATTTTACGCACATGCCTGACGAAACCCCGACCGCGAGCGGCGAGGATGTATAAATTTGCGGATCGCGTCGCCATCAAGTAGACTTACGGAAGGCGCGGTATGGTGCGCCCCAAAAAGGAGAATGCGTATGGCAGAATGCGAATGTCTTCCCAAATGCCCTTTCTTCAATGACCGGATGGCGAACAGACCAGCGACCGCGCAAATACTGAAGAATCAGTATTGCCTGGGCGACAGCACCGATTGCGCTCGGCATCAGGTTAAGGTCGCCTTGGGATCGGATGCGGTTCCCCCCGATCTCCTGCCCGCGCAGATCGATAAAGTTACCGGTATTCTGGCGGCAAGCGGAAAATAGCGTACTTCGAGGATTGGGCCTTTAGGCTCTGTCCGTCAGTTCCCGTCCACAACCCTGTTTTCTTTCTCTGTTTATCGTACCGTTTCTCGCTTCGCTGCAAAGCGACTGGGCATACGTCCCTTTGGGCCGTTTGCCTGTAGGAAGTGTATTGACTATCGCTTCTCACTGCGTTGCGAAGCGACTGGGCATCAAGTCTTCTTCGATGAGATATAAAAAAAAGGACCGCCCAAAGGCGATCCTTTTTTTTACGTCCCCGGAAGAAGACTTGAACTTCCATGCCCGTGAAGGCGCTAGTACCTGAAACTAGTGTGTCTACCAATTCCACCATCCGGGGATCGCGTC
>DAOPXQ010000143.1:0-6570 GCA_035352395.1 Treponemataceae bacterium
GAACGCCCATGCGGGGCCGAGCAGCGTCGCGAGGGCGACGTTAAGGAAATGCTGGGTTGGATTGATCTTCGCGATCCCGATGGGAACGCTCGTGAAGGGCGAAAGCGCGACGCCGAGCGCGATGAATACGATCGCGTAGGCCGTCTTCCTTACGGCGATGTCCGTGCGTGGTGTTACCGGTAAACTCATTGGTATCTCCTTGGTCTTTGCGCGCCACCAAGGAGTCGGGAAGAATCCCGAAAAGACGGAGTGAACTCGATTCTCCCTTCGCCGGCATTATCCGGATCAGGTTCTAAGGGTAGGCTCGTTGCCTTCTCAGCCCGCGTATGCGGACACCCCTGATGAGCGCGGTTAACAATAGGACAAAGGACGCCTTTGTGTCAATCTTTTTTCTTCTGAAGCTTGGCGCGGGCGGCCTCGATATCCTTAAGGCTAGGGGCCCAGGGTTGCGATAGCGCGCTATTGTCCTCAATCTGGAAGAATACCAGCGTCGCGTCGTCGGTGATCAGGGTTCGCCCTGTTGGTATGAAGGCGGAGATCATCCAACGATCCTTGCGCCATTCAAGGCGAAGCTTTTCCGTCCTGCGCGAAATCGAGAGCTGCGCGGGAACGGTGCCGTCGGCCGCCGCTTCCACGGGGTGTTCCGATTCCGGAAGCCACTGATAGAGCGAGACTGAATATTCGGCCGCGTCCTTGGACACGGATTCTTCCTTGATCGCGAGATTGGTCAGCCCGTATACCGCGTGCTTTCCCGGTTTCCCGAGCGCGAACAGCGTCGCGGGCGAGATGATGACCTCCTCGCCCTCGTAGGATTGCCTGATCTTGGAGGTAACGTAGAGATTCGTCACGATATCCTCGTAGTCGATGACCATGCCTGAATCGTGATACGCCTTGGGTATTTCCTGGTCGAGCCGATCGATGGCGCCGTAGTATCCGCTCACGACATCCATGGGGCTTAGCCCGAGCGTGGTCGGTTTCGACCGCATGTCGTTAACCCACACACCGACGAGAATCCCTGCGGTTACGGCGATCGCGCCAGCGATGGCGAACGCCCTGCGATATTTGCGGATAAAGCGCTCGCGGCGGACGAGCCCGGCGCGGCGTCGCGCGGAGGCTTCGCGGGCGGCCTTGTGCGCGTCCGAGGGTGGGACCCCTTCCTTCTGCGGGTCGATGAGCGATTTGTATTCGGTTCCAAAGGCGAGTAGGGTATCCGCCGACGCCGCAAGCTGCGTCGAAACGAGCGCGTCGATGCACGAGGCCGCGGCGGGCCGCAGTTCCCACGATGCGAGCGAGAGCGGCTCGAAGATGCTATGGCGAATGTTTCGCGCGGTGTCCTCGGCGAAGATCGATGGCTCGGCGGGCGCGTTTTCCCCCATCGCGATGGCCTCTCCGAACGCGGGAAAGCCGGCGACGATGCGGTACGCGCAGGTGCCCGCGAGGAACGCGAATGCCCTCGCGGGAGAGATCGTCCTGCGGTCCGGATGCACCCAGCGCAGTCGGTTATCGAATGCGGACCTCTCTCCCTGGTTGGCGATGGCGCGGGTGTAGAGCCCGTGAGGCAGGGCGAGCACGCTTCCGTCGTCGCCGCAAATCAGCGCCTCCGGACCGGCTCCCGCGATGAGCGCGAGATCGGCCGCGGTCACGAGCCCCGAGACCGCCGCCTTATGGATGAGCAGTATCGCTTGATGGAGGCGGGCCCAGGCCGTTTCCCTATCCTGCGAAAGCGACGAGAGAAGCGTCTGTCCGGGGAACGCGGGTCCGTAGACCCACATTCGTTCCTCGTGTCCCGTTCCCTCGCTGAACGTGCCTTCGGGAATCCAGGCGCGGATCGAGCCCGAAGGCTCGAAAATAAGCCCTCGAGAAGTGGTCTCTCGCGGGAGTTTTGACTGCGCGAACGCGCGCGGGGTAAGCCCCGTGCGGATCGCGAGGACATTGCGTCCCTCGCGCGCCTTTATTTCGATAATAGTCATTCCGTCATCGACCGTTCGGGGAATAAAGGTACTTGAAGAACTCCATGTCGGTGGAGAGTACCTTGTCGAAATTCGGCATGGTCGTTTTGTACGTCTCTATGCTTTTCCAGAACGCGTAGAATTCGGGATCCCTGCTGTACGAATCGGCGTAGATGCGGGAAGCCTCGGCGTCGGCGGCTCCCTTTATCGACTCGGCCTTGTTGTACGCGCCGGAGAGGATCGTTTTCTTCTCGTTGGCGAGCTTACCCATCCATTCGGCTTTCTTTCCCTCGCCGGTGGAGCGGAACGTCTGCGCGATTTGGTTTCGGTCCTTGATCATGCGGTTGTACACGCTTTCGGTGAGCTCGTCCGAGTACTTGATCTGGCGGGGCACGATGTCGATGAGCTCGATGCCGAACTCGGGCATCTTGGTGCGCGCGATGGCCGCCAGCTCGTTGGACAGCTCCGCTCGCCCGCGGGTGATATTCTCGTAGATCACCTTCTCGGCGGTGATCTGCCCGAGCTGCACTTCCTGCGCGTCCGCGCCGAGCGCGAAATTCTCGCTGTGATTCAGTTCGTTGATGAGGTTTGAGTTGCGCACCACCTCATTGAGGCTCGACGAGGTGATCACCGTCCTGACCGCGGAGTCGATTATGTCGCTCAGGCGCGCGTACGCGCCGTCGATCGTGGAGACCGACTCGTAGAATTTCTTGGGGTCGGAGATCCGCCAGCGGCTCGTCGTGTCGACGATGATGAACTGGTTTTCCTTAGTGGGTATGCGCTGCGAGTCGCCGTCGAGGGCCATGACCTTCTTGGGATAGGTGGTGATGACGTCGACGAAGGGAACCTTGACGTGGAGGCCCGCGTCGGCATTCGTCGCGATGATCTGCCCGAACCGCGTGATGACTACCTGGTCTCCCTCGTTTACGACGAAGAAAGGATTAAAGAAGAGAAACGCGGCGATGACTACCGCGGCGCCGATAAGCGCGTTTTTTGAGTTCTTGCTCATTGTTTGTCTCCCTTAGGCGCTTCGGCGCCGGATGCCTTGCCCAAGTCGCGCAGCGGCAGGAAGTTGTCGAGCCGCTTGTCGACGAGCGTCGTTCCGGTCTCGCCGGAGAAAAGGGTCTCGAGGGTTTCGAGGTAGAGCCGCTTGCGCGTAACCTCGGGCGCCTTGCGATACTCGGCGTACACGGCGTTAAAGCGCGCCACGTCTCCCTTCGCCTTATTGACGCGCTCCGTGGCGTAACCTTGGGCTTCCTGAAGCAGTTTCTCGGCGTCGCCCGCCGCCTTCGGGATCTCCGTGTTATAGGCTTCCTTTCCCTCGTTGATCAGGCGGTTCATGTCCTGAATGGCCTTGTTGACGTCCTCGAACGCAGACTGAACGCCCGCGGGAGGGACGATGTTCTGGAGCTGCACGGTCGTCACGGTAACGCCGGTGCCGAACTCGTTCAGCTTGTCGTTCATCATCGTGACAGAGTTCGCCTCGATGGCGGTTCGCTCGGGACCGATGACGTCAAGAATGGCCCTGTCGCCGACGAGGTTGTTGATTACCGACTGGGAAACGTCTCGGATCGTGGTGTTGCGGACGTTTTCGTTCACGTTAAAAAGCCACGCGCGCGGGTCGTTGATCCGGTACTGGATGATCCACTCGACGTCGATGATGTTCAGGTCGCCCGTCAGCATCGTCGATTCGCGGGTTAGGTTGTTCTCGTATTCGTTCTGCACCCCGCCCTTTACGGTGCGAAAGCCGAACTGCTCCGTCTGGATCGATTTAGTGGGGACGTTGTAGCTTTTGTCGATTCCGAAGGGAATCTTAAAGTGGAGTCCCGGGCCTACGGTGGATTTATATTTGCCGAAGCGGGTAATCACCGCGTCTTCCGTCTGGTCTACGATAAAAAAGCCCGTGCCGGCGAAAATAAGGGCGAGCACCAGGCCGAGCGAAAGAAGCACGACGGACGGGGAAAGCCATTGTGGCCATCGTCCCTTTCCGTTTCCGTTGCTGGAATCCATAGAACCTCCGTGATACATACCCTTTAATGTATACAATTACGGCGACGGGGGCAATATTGACTTGTATAAAAATCAATCATTCGCTATACTTTGAGAATGATATTTCCATTAGAGCAGCTCGTGGAGTTCACGGGCAATGTATACGAGATAACCTGTGCCTCAATCCGCCGCGCGTATCAGCTTTCCATGGTGCGCGATCCCGCGATCGAGGAGAATGACGGCAAAGTCGTTTCCCTTGGCGCTAAGCAGGTGTTTACCGGCGTCGTCGAGTACCAGATCGAGAAACAGTAATTAGCCGGAACGGGCCCCAAGATGGACGAAGGGACTGACATACCGGTTCTCGTCGTTTTCGGGCCGACCGCCTCGGGAAAGACCGCCCTCGCCGGGCGGTTTTTTTCATCCTTATCGCCTGAGTGCCTTCCCGACGGCTCCCCAAATCGCTTCCGCGGCCGCGCCGAGATCATCAGCGCCGATTCCATGCAGGTCTATAGAGGCATGGATATCGGTACCGCCAAGCCCGACTCTTCGTTCCTTTCCGCTTTACCCCATCACTTAATCGATATTCGCGATCCCAACGAGCAATTTTGCGCCGGTGATTTCGTGCGTCTCGCCGATATCGCCGTCCGCGAGATCGCTGGCAGGGGAAATCTTCCCGTTATCCTGGGCGGCACCGCGTTTTACGTAAAGAACTTCCTTTTCGGCCTCCCGGAAACGCCCGAGTCCGATCCCGTCGTCCGCGCCGAAATCTTAAGCCGGATGAAGGTGGAGGGGGCGGCGCGGCTTATGGCCGAGCTTGCCCTCGTCGATCCCGAAAGCGCGGCGCGCATTCACCCGAACGACGAATACCGCATCGCGCGAGCCCTCGAGGTGTTTGCCGCGAGCGGCCGACCGTTAAGCTCGTACGCGCTAAAGGAGATCCCGCGGGCGGGATTCAGTCCGCTCGTCGTCGCGCTCGACCGACCCCGCGACGAGCTTAACCGCCGGATAGACCAACGCGTACTAGAGATGTTCGATTCTGGCTTAGAGGCCGAATTTCGCCGTCTTTTAGCCGCGGGCTACCGTAAGGATGACCCCGGGATGCAGGCGATAGGGTATCGCGAGTTCTTTACGACTGATCCGCCGGGATCGAATATTCCCGAGACGATCGCCCTGATTCAGTCCAATAGCCGGAAATACGCTAAGCGTCAGGAAACCTTTATTCGCTCTATACCGGGCGTGAGGCGCGTAGGGGCGGAAGACTATGCCGCGTTTAGCGCGCTACTTGACGGTGTTTCCCATTCTGTGCATAATTAGCAGACTTTATAGATAAGGAGTGCCGACGTGCCCTGCGGAAAAAAAAGAAAACGACAGAAAATCGCGACGCATAAGCGGAAGAAAAAACTCAGAAGAAACCGGCACAAGAAAAGATAATTGATTTCCGGGCTGCATTACAGGCTTTACCGTCTATCACTGCCCGGAAGGTTTCTTTTCGGGTAGCAATGTACCGGTTCTGACATCCGGTGCCGTTTATAGCAAACGGCGCTTATGCTGTCTCGAGAGCGCGAATACGCCAAACAGGCCGTAACCCCACAAGGATTACGGCCTTTTTATTTACATACCCATATGATATACTCACAAACCATGAATCGTTCCATTTTGGCCGGCATCTCCTCCCCAGAGGACGTCAAGAAATTGACCGGTCCGCAAATAGAGCAATTAGCGGGCGAAATCCGCAAAAAGATAATCGAGGTGGTCGGAACCAACGGCGGCCATCTTTCAAGCAATCTTGGCGTCGTCGAATTGACGATCGCCATGCACCGCGTCTTCTCCACCCCGAAGGATTCCTTCGTCTGGGACGTCGGTCATCAGAGCTACACCCATAAGATGCTTACCGGCCGCTATGAGCGCTTTTCGACGATACGCAAAAAAGACGGGCTTTCCGGCTTTCCTAAGCGCGAGGAAAGCCCCCACGACTCTTTTGATACGGGCCATGCCTCGACGTCGATATCGGCCGCGTACGGATTACTAACCGCGAAGCGGCTTCAAGGCGACGACGGCAAGGTCGTGGCGGTGATCGGCGACGGTGCCCTCACCGGCGGAATGGCCATGGAGGCCCTTTCGCACGCGGGACAGGGCAATCGAGGGCTCATCGTCATCCTAAACGACAACAAGATGTCCATCAGCCCAAACACCGGCGCGCTGTCCGAATATCTGAGCCGCCTTTCGATGGGCGCCCCCTATCAGCGGATGAAGATGCGCCTGGAGCGAAACCTTAGGCGAATCCCCCTCCTCGGGAACCCGATCGCGAACGTCCTTTCCCGCGCGAAACGGGCTTTCAAGGGATTGCTCTTCAAGGACAATCTTTTCGTGGACCTTGGGTTCGAGTACGTCGGTCCCTTGAACGGACATAACGTCGAGGAGCTGGAAAAGGTTTTCAGGGACGTAAGGGCGCTCGATCAGCCCGTCGTCGTTCACGTGCAGACGCGCAAAGGCAAGGGATATAGCTTCGCCGAAAGCGACCCGTCGGCCTTTCACGCGATTGGGCCTTTCTGCTATAGCGACGGAACGGTCGAGCACTTCGATTCGTTGAGCTTTACGGAAGCTTTTTCCAACTCATTGCTTGCCGAGGCGG
>DAOPXQ010000144.1:0-6498 GCA_035352395.1 Treponemataceae bacterium
CATGGCAGATCGGCTGCAAGACCGCGGACGAATACGGAAAGCTCGCGGGCGAGGTAGCGAAGGCCTTGAAACTCTTTGACCCGACGCTCGAGCTCGTCGTGTGCGGAAGCTCGGGGCCCGGCATGCCGACGTTCCCCCAGTGGGAGGCGACTGTCCTCGAGTATTGCTACGATAACGTGGATTATATCTCGCTTCATATGTACGCGCGAAAGGAGGGCGACGACCGCGCGGCGTTCCTCGCGGAGTCCGTCCGCTTCGAGGGTTTTATAAAGACTGTCGAGAGCACCATTCAGTTCGTCAAGGGTAAGAAGCGTAGCCTGAAGGACGTTAAGATTTCCGTCGATGAGTGGAACGTGTGGTATCACTCCCTCGGCAAGGAAACGGACGCCGATCTCTGGAAGGTCGGGCGGCGCCTCCTCGAGGATGATTACAACGTCGAGGACGCGCTCGTCGTGGGCTGTTTTCTGATCGTGCTTCTGCGCCACGCGGCTTCGGTTCGCATGGCGTGCCTCGCTCAGTTGGTGAACACCATAGCGCCGATCATGACGGACACCGATGGGGCCGCATGGCGCCAAACGATCTTCTATCCGTTCCTTCACTGCTCGCTGTTCGCTCGCGGGGAGGTATTAGAAACTCGCCTGGATTCTCCGGGCTACGAGACCAAGGCATACGGCTTCGTGCCGTTCGTCGACGGGGTATGCGTGCTTAAGCGCGATGAGCGAGAGATCGCGTTTTTCTGCGTCAATCGCCACGAGAGCGATGCGGTCGTCGCGTCGGTAAGGCTCGCGGGATTCTCGGGCCTGTCCGTCATCGAGCATCTCGTTCTCTCCGACGCCGATCCGCTCGCGCGCAACACGCGCGACGAGCCTAATAGGGTTCTGCCGCGCCATGGTGCCTCCGCGTCGATCGCCGGCGACGTCCTTACCGCGTCCCTTGCGCCGCTTTCCTGGAACGTTATACGCATTTCGTATAAAGAGATGGTTTTGTAGCGTTTCCCCTACTGAAGCTCCGGGTTCGACTCCCGATCGGCCTCGATCTCGGCTTCGTCGGGCTGGGCCTTGCCGGCGAAGTCTATGCCGCTCGTCGAGAGCAGAAGGAGCGCCGGCGTATAGAAGATCCAGACGAAGGCGCTAAAGAAGGGGAAGGGAAGCGAGAGGCCGATGTTAAAGTCGCAGAGGAAGAAGCACGTCATGCCGATCGCTATCATCCAGGCGTTTCGGCGCGGGAAGAATCCGCGGCTCAGCGTGCCCCACGCTGCGTAGAGCGATACGATTACGTAGATTCCGTACGCGACGAAAACGATCGACGACTTCTGCGTCTTGAAGTAGATGGCCGCCACGACCGGAAGAGCGGCGCAGAGGAAGATGATTATCTCTATCGCGACGTTTTTCGCGACTTGCAGCTTGGTACCGCGGTACAGTTGCCGCGTGTTTCGCGAGTGGCGGATGATGAGGATCGTCTGAACGACCATGAAAAGAATAATCCCGATGCTCTTGGCCAGATCCGCTAGGGCACATTTAAAGTTACTCAGCACGGGCGAAAGGAGCACCATGAAGAAGTCCGCGCCCACGAGGAAGGAGAACGCGCCTCGGAGGAGGAACGCGTCCTGCGCGTCGATGCGGTCTTCCTTTATCGAGCACGCGATGGCGCAAGCCGTACAGCTCGCGAGAAATTTAACCACGCACGTGGCGATAAGAAACCAAGATGGGACATGGTGTTCCGGCCCGTTGTATATCGCCGCGAAAAAATCCGCGGGGATATACAGGAACGACAGGGCGATGATGAGGATAATCATCGCCTTCCTGAAGGAAATAGATTCAGTCTCTACGCTCATTCGTGGCCTCCTTACTTTTCGGCGAACTGGTATATTCCGTTCCAGTAATCGAGCTTTCCGAGTCGCTTGAGCGCGAGCAATTCCTGCGCGCGATTAACGTAATAACCAAGCACGGGGTCGACGGCGCCGAACTCGGTATGGAGCGGCCGGTATATCGAAAGCGCCCGCTCGAAGTCCCCCTCGGTATACGCGGCGAACGCCTCCGCGAGAGGGGCCTTGTTGCTGACCTTGACGTCGATCAGGTCCGCGTTGTTAAAGTCGAAGACCTCGTAAAGATTGGTAGAGATTCCCTTTCCCTTGACGATGACCGTGTCGATAAAGCGCGTTTTATAATCGTGCTTGAGCTCGCGCACGACTTCCTCGGAGATGATGACGGGCAGGTTATAGCGCTTGGTCAGCGACTCGAACCTGAACGCCGCGTTGACGGAGTCCCCGATGACGGTATAATCGAGTTTTTCCTTCGAGCCGATGTTGCCGCGCGTGACGTTGCCGAAGTTGATTCCGATGCCGTTGCGGATCGTCGAGTCCACCAGGCGCTGGGACTCGTTGAAGTACTGAAGGCGATAGTTCATGTCGATCGCGGCATGGACGGCGTTGTCCGGGCTGTCGAACAGGGCCATGATCGCGTCGCCGATCAGTTTATCTATCTCGCCGCGCTCGCTGACGATGCACTCGTTCATGCACGCGAAGTAGGAGTTCAGGAATTTGACCGTGTCGGAGGAACTGAGCTTTTCGGACATTACGGTGAAGTCGCGAATGTCCGCGAACATGATGGTAATGTCTCGGCCCTCGGGCTCAAAGGCCGTTGGGTCGCCTCCCGACTGTATGACCTGGACGAGCGACGGCCGCGTGTATTTTTCCGTGATGGCGAGCTGCCTGTGTATCTCCGCGGTGCGCTGGTCGACGAGGTACTCGAGTGTGTTCTTCTGGTTCGTGATGTCCGTAACGTCGTTGAGCACGAAGAGTATTCGGTCGAGCACGCGGTTGCTGTACACGTACGACGACTCAAGGCTAAAGAACCGCTTGGCGCCGGTGCCGTCCGTTGCGCTCAGGCAGGGAAACACGCATCCCTTGCGAAACCAGTCCGCGGGGATCGGACGGTCGTCCAGCATGAAAATCTCGGGGATTTTTTGGACGCTTCCGAGGTCGATCTCGCCGAAGCTGTTGATGAACGCGCGGTTCGCGAAGATGATGCCCAATTCCGCGTCCGTGACGACCATCGGTTCCTTGGAAAGGGCGAATGCCTTTTCGCCGATGAGCTGTTCGTCGATCGCGCCCAGGTTGTACTTGGAGACCGCGTACGCGATGCAAAAGATCCATATGCCGATGAACAGCGACCCGAACGCCGGTATCGGCGGCTTGAAAATCGGGAGGATGATGTTCAGGAACAGCGTGATTCCCCCGAACACGATTCCCGTTAGGGTGATGACCTCGGACTGCTTGCGGACGTTGACGCTCGCGTTCTTGCGGTGGGCTTTTTGCCAGAATACGAGCAACAACAGCGCGCCCTCCACGTACCAGACGAAGGTCATGGTGATGAATACCTTAACGCATAAATTGCCGATGGCCGGGGTATCCCTGAGGCCCCAGGGCGTAACTTCGTAGTTTTGCGGCTCGCCGGCCCCGGTAAGGATCCAGAGATGGAGGCCAATCGCTATCAGGTATTGGGCCAATAGCGCGATCGAGAACGCGTTCACGGAAAACTCGAGCTTCCCGACCGCGATCGGTTTGCCCGGATAGCGGTCAAGGCCGCAAAGCACGCAGAGAAAGTGAATGAGTATCGGCCACATCGGCATGAAGCCGAATGACTGAACGTAATACCAGAACCATACATCTGTTTGGGGATCTGCGCTGAAGATGAACGCCGACGCGAATACCCAGATGCCGATCGTGATGCACGAGAACAGGGTCAGAATGCTGCTTTTGCTCCGTTTGGATTTCCCGTAAGCGTAATAGCCTATGGAGAACGCGATGAACGCGATTATCATGGATATGACGCTGAGTGGGTTCAAATGAAGCAGAAATTCCAACGCGACGGCAGTGTGATTCATAGGCGATAATTTTACCATCGCTTTGCCGCCCTGTCAGCGGTTATTTATCGAGAATGAGCGATTTCCAACGTCGGTCGGGATAGGCTCGCCTGGTTAACCCGCGGGAGATCAGGGCGTCGCCGAGTTCGTCCGCGACGCGGAAGCACGCGAGGAGAATTGGGCCGAGCATGACGGGTATGAATCGAACGAATCCCAGAGGCTTATCGACCGGCATTCCCCGTGATCGAAGCGCGTCGTATACGACGCCGATCTCGTCGCGGACGAGCGGAATGAAAGAAAACGCGGAGGAGACCGCGAAGACGAACGGGTAGGGAAGCCTAAGGTTTAGGAGGAGGCGCTCAAGGTCCTTTTTCCCGCAATAGAGGAAAAACACCGCGGGTCCGAGCGATAGGGCGATGAGCCTAAGAAATGCCTCGAGCGCGGGGGCAAGCCCTTCAAGAATGGCGATTAAGGCTGCCATGCCGGCAAAGCCGGGGGTAAGCGCGAGAATCGTCGAAAGAATGACCTTCCTGCGCTTGCTTAGACAGCCAAGGGCCACGGCGAGGGCGATGAGCGCGCCGAGCGCAACGGGTCCGCTTGCCATGGTTGAAGCGACGATGAAGGCAATCAACGCAAGAAATAGCGGGCGACTATCTGTCATTATTATTCCTTTTTATTTGCGCGCCGTTTACTAGGGTAATTTCGCCGTTGGCGAGGCTTTGAATGTTGGAATGCCCGTGAAGGCTGATTAGTTGGCCAACGCCCTCGCCTGAAAGGCGCGCGAGCTCGCGCGCGAGGATTCCCGCATGGCATTCGTCGAGGCCGCATTCGGGCTCGTCGAGCAGAAGGAAGCCCGGTCGAGTCGCGAGAACGGCCGCGATGGCGAGCCTCCGCTGCTCGCCGCATGAAAGCTCGAGCGGATACGCGTCCAGAAGATCGGCGAGGGCGAAGGTCTCTATCAATCGGTTTGCGTCTTTCCGAAGTTCCGCGAGAGTGCGCCTCTTGCCCGCGAAGTGCCCACCCGCGAAACGAAGGGGATAGTCGATCTCGTCCCGCACGCTCAGGCGGAAGAACTGCTTGCGGCTTTCCTGCGCTAGGTATGCGAGTCCCACGGCGGACGACGCGCGGCGCACCCGCTTACCGTCGTATAGGATACTTCCGCGCGTAGGCTTGAGTAATCCGCGAAAAAGCCTGAGGAGCGTCGTTTTGCCGGTACCGTTTTCGCCCTTAAGTATTGTGATGCCCTGCGGTATGGAGATCTCATGCGCGTCGATGATTCTCCGCCCATCGCGGTCGAACGAAAGGCCCTCCGCAATGATTCGCGTTTGCGGTAAATGGATCGGCGGATGAGTCTGATTCGTCGCGGTTGGCGTGGACGGCGCGATAGTTTCTATCCGCATAGGTCTCGTTCGCTCGAATCGCCCGTCGTACGAGACCTTCCCCGCCTCAAGGGCGATCTCTCGGTCAGCGAAGGCCGTAAGCGGGTCGCGCCGATGCTCGCACAGGATCGCGAGGTTGCCGCGATCGGCGTAGGCTCGGAGAACGGAGGAAACGCGGATGGCGTTCGCCTCGCTGAGGCCCGCAAGCGGCTCGTCGAGGATCAATATGCGGGGTTCGATCGCGAGCAGGGCCGCTATAAGAACGAGCTTCTGCTCCCCCCCGGAAAGGCGACGGGGATCGGAGTCGAGGAGGCTCGATATTCCAAGTGACTCCGCCGTTCGCTCCGCGCGCGATTCGCGCTCCGCTCGCGAGTATCGTAGGTTTTCGAGCGCGAATGAAATTTCCTCGCGTACCGACGGGCAAAAAAGCTCCGCCTCCGCGCGTGGGCCCATGTGGGCGACGGATCCGAAGAGCGCGCTTCCCTCGCGGTACGGCGATCCCTCCCCAAGGAGGAATAGCCTTCCGGAGGCGCGTCCCGCGAGAGAGCCCGCGCGGCCAGAAAGGATCGAAAGGAGCGTGCTTTTGCCGCTCCCGTTTCTCCCGCTCACGAGGGTAAGGCTTCCGCCTGTAAAGGTGAGGTCTATCGGGCCGAGCTTGAAGGCTCCGCGCGGCGGTTCGTAGATTAGTCCCTCGGCCGCGAGCAGCGGGTCACTCACGCCCTTTCTGCCCGTCGCGCTCGAATCGGGGCAAGAGCCCCGCCTTTTTCAGGTTGCCGAGCGCGATCATGGCGATCATCGCGCCCGCGAGCGAGCTCGCGCCGAAGGAGGCTCCCATCGCTAAAAGGCTCATCGTCTTTCCGAGAAAGCTCGGCGCCACCCAGAGAGCGGCGGCGAGCGAGCCGAAAACGCCGGTGCCGATTACCTCCGCGAGCGCGGCGACGGGTATGCTCTTCGTAAGGCGATACGCGATCCCGCTAAAAAGCGCGCCGATCATCCCTCCCGGAAAGGCGAGAACGGTGCCCGTTCCCAGGAGGTTGCGTATTAGCGCCATGGCGCCCGCGCCGCCGAACGCCCATGCGGGGCCGAGCAGCGTCGCGAGGGCGACGTTAAGGAAATGCTGCGTTGGATTGATTTTTGCGATCCCGACGGGAACGCTCGTGAAGGGCGAAAGCGCGACGCCGAGCGCGATGAAAACGATCGCGTATGCCGTCTTTCTGATGGCGATGTCCGTGCGTGGCCTGGCAGGTAAATTCAT
>DAOPXQ010000145.1:0-6400 GCA_035352395.1 Treponemataceae bacterium
GGTAGGGGCCGGGGTTTACTGTTGATTTCGAAGGAATCCAATAATGGTAAAAAGATTCTTTGGAATAATTCTCCTCATAGCACTCTTGCTCACGGCAACGCCCATGATTTATCGATGAAATCAACTACGTTTATTTTTCAGAATCATTCATCGTATCCAGTAACAGAAATATATTTTGAAATTAATGTGTATCGAAAAATTACTACTGATTGTACCAGGGATTTTAATGGAGAAGCTTTCTAACAACCGCTATTCCCGTTTCCTTTGCTACCGAGTATACGCTCCGGTTTTCAGGCGGCAGAACTTTTCTCAAGATCGCGTTCCTGAAACTCTTGTTGTATTTCATATAAATGCCTCCTTGTCAGGCGACATCTATATTGACACAGAGGGATATAAGGGCGATACAAGGAGCGCCTTTAAGCGGTCCCTTTTTTTTGCCTTTTTTGGCGGTACATGTGCCCGTCGGCGATGTTAAAATGCCGATCAAAATCGCCATCGCCCTCCCCAATCACCGAATACCCGAGGGAGAGACCGCAGGGATACTCCGCGTGGAGCGCGGATAATTCCGCGGTAATGGCGTTTTGCACGCGGAGCAGACCCGCCTCGTCGAGACCCGACAGAAAGAACACAAACTCATCGCCTCCGATGCGAAACAGGGTGTCGGTCGAACGAGTTACTTTCCGCAAGATGTCTACGCACGCGCGAATGTACTTGTCGCCTGTCGCATGTCCATACCGATCGTTGACTGCCTTAAGATTGTCGACGTCGGCGACAAAAAGGACCAAGGGACGGGCGGCACTCTCGAGTATCTTCCCCCGTCGTTGCTCAAAGCACGCTCGATTTTGGCAATGACAAAGCTCATCGAAATACGCGCGCTTTTCCAAATCCTTGACGAAAGAATCCATCGTCGAAAGGTCGTAGAGCGTCAAAGAATAGCCAATGCGCTTTCGGCGGCCGTCGAGTATATCGCGCTGTCCCACATACAGAGTCTGCGCGCTCTTTGCGTTTTGAACGAAAAACGACGAATCGCCCTCTAATCCCGATCCGAAATCGATCCGGGAAAAAAACGAGTCGTCGAAAAGCCGATCATACGGAAGATATTTCGACGTAGGAAAACCGAATTCGTCGAAATACCGCTGGGCTTCGCCGTTGAGTTGCAGCAGTTCTCCGCCCACATTAAACATAAGAACGGGTAAGCCGACGCTATCGTAGAATCGGTTCTTGCCGAAATACACGACGGATTCGTCCTCGTCCAGGAACGTCGCCCAGTAGAAAATGCTCGCGCATAAAAGGTGCCCAAAGAAAGCGTACGGCTGGATCGCTCCTTTGAGGTTCGTGAAGTTTGACAAGAAGAGAAACACGGAGAAGATCACGGTGGATGCCACGAACAGGAGCATCGCTGTCCGGTTTTTACGCCGCGCCCGGAGATACTGAATGACGAGCAAGACCAATGAGACGGTAATAAGCAGATAGCTTGATACCGAATGAACGGCGAACCAGGGGCCATGGAGGATCACGAGTTCCCGCATGGGCAAGTAGTCGAAACCACCGTGGCCGGAGAGGAATAGCGGCTGAAACGATGACGTAACCGAAAGCAGACACGTCACGACGGGAACGACGGCGAACAGCGGCAGCAAACGGTCGCGCGCGCGACCAAACGAAATACGCCAGGAAAAGAAAAACAGCCCGAAGATAGCCACGTTGACGCTGACGAATCCCCACTGGGAAACTATAAAAACGCTTTCGGGCGTGTCCAATCCGTAATACAGGAATAGAAGGAAGTTCCAGGCCCCGATCCCCGCGTTGACAAGCGAAACGTAATTAAATCGCTCGATGTCACGCCGCCGCCTGAGGCCTTCGATAAACAGAAAGATCGCATACAGGGATACCACCAAATGCGCGACGGACTGAATCCGCGTTTCCATGAACACCCACCCCCCAGTACGATTCATAGTACAGCATTACGGCGTAAAAGGGACAGTGTTACGGCAGGCCACGGGAACGCTGTGCAAAGTTTAGGGACGACTGCGTACCCATGCCAATTGGGATACCTCGATCACCCGCGCGTGCAAACGTGATCGCCTTCGCCGTGTGCGGTGCAGCCGACCCCGGAGTCCATCAGCTTTCCGTCGACATAGTCTTGCACGGCTTTTCGGGCGTCGCCTGAGGCGCCGCGGACTACGGTGATGCCGTGGGAGCCGAGCACGCGAACGGCACCCGCGCCCATGTTGCCGGCGATCATATGGGTAACGCCCGCGGCGGCGAGGTCGACGGCGACGCCGGACTTGCATCCGCAGCCCTCGGGCGACGGGATGGTCGCCTCGGGGATCAGTTCCTTTCCGTTAACGGCGAATACGAGGTATTCCTTGCAGTGACCGAAGTGTTCGTCGATCTGTCCATTGCGCGATGGCGCCGCGATTTTCATAAGCGTTTCTCCTCTAGGTATAATGGAAACAGCCCCGCCTTCGATGCAGAGGGCCTTTCCGTTTAATATGGCATCTGCGGCCTTACGGCGCGCGGACTCGATGATTCGGCCAAAGGTCGGCCGGGACACGCCCATTCGGCGCGCGGCGGCCTCTTGATAGAGCCCTTCCAAATCCGCGAGACGGAGCGCTTCCGCCTCGTCAAACCCTAAAATCACTTCTTGAAGCTCTCGCGCGGGGATCCCTGCGGGTTTCATCACGCGGGACTCAAGGCTTGAACAAACCAAGCGTTCATTTATCGGGCGTGGCATGTCATCTCCGTTTTGGTCATATGTTCATAATACTCTCAATAGCACAAAATATCAAGTATGCCGCGCGCAAGAACGGTGACATCGTCACTGATGGTCGCCAAGGTGATGTCGTATATTCAAGCGCGTAAGGAGAAACGAAATGAACGTAGACGAACGACGATGCCCGGCGAACCATCCATGCCCCGCGCGAAAAGTGTGCCCGGTTGGCGCGATTACCCAGACCGGAAACGGACTGCCGAGAATCGACGCGAAGGCGTGCATCGCCTGCGGTAAATGCGCGAGAGTGTGCCCCATGCGGGCGATAACCGAATAACGAAACGATAAGGAGAATCTACATGAACCCAACGACGATAACGAAGGCGAATTTCGACGCAGAGGTCCTCAAATCCGACAAGACCGTATTGATCGACTTTTGGGCGCCCTGGTGCGGGCCCTGCAAGATGCTCGGGCCCGTCATCGAGGAAGTGGCGAGCGAGGTAAGCGGACAAGCGAAGGTATGCAAGATCAACATCGACGAGGAGCCGGAGCTCGCGGAGGCCTATGGCGTCATGAGCATCCCGACCCTGATCGTCATGAAAGACGGCAAGGTCGCGAAAACCTCCGTGGGCTACAAACCCAAAGCCGCCGTCCTTTCGTTGATCGCGTAAACCGGCAAGCGCACCACTGTGCGCGCGCCCTACAGCGCGCGCATCCGTCACAGCGCGCCGATAAGGCGCTGAGTGGCAATCGACACGACGGCGACGGCGAACCAGCAGGCGAGCCCGAGCAGGATCGGCCGGCGGCCGCCTGAGACGAGCGAGCGGGCGTCGGTCGAAAGCCCGATGGCCGCCATCGCCGCGACGATCAGGAATTTGCCGCAGCGCGAAAGGAAGGCGGGAAGCGCGGGCGGCAGGGCGACGAACGAGTTGACGAGCGCCGCGAGAACAAAGCCGAGCACGAACCAGGGAAAGACCTTGACGAAATTGAAACGCGTCCCGGACGCGCCCTGCTTTCGAGCGGTATAGAACGCCAGAACAAGAGTGATCGGGATAATGAGCAGCGTGCGGGTCAGCTTGACGATCGTCGCGAGCTCAAGCGCCGCGTTGTTCCCGGCAACCTCGCCCCAGGCGGCGGCGGTCGCGACCACGGACGAGGTATCGTTCACCGCCGTCCCGGCCCACAGACCGAAGCCCTCGTCGCTCATGCCAAGAAGCCTCCCAAGGGCGGGAAAGACGAACACCGCGATAATATTGAACAGAAAGATAGTCGATATCGAGCTCGCGATATCGTCGTCGTCGGCCCCGATCACGGGAGCCGTGGCGGCGATTGCGGAACCGCCGCAGATGCAGGTTCCCACCCCGATCAGAACCGCCTGTTTGCCCCGCACGCGAAGGACGCGGTACATAACCGCCGCGACGACGAAGGCCGCGGTCACGGTACAGGCCATGACGACGAGCGAACGGGCGCCGACCTGAAGGATGCGCAATATCTGCATCTCGAATCCCAGAAGAATGATCGAATACTGCAGGATCTTTTTCCCGGTGAACCGAATGCCCGGCACGCATCGCGCAGGCCTGAAGAATAGGCCGACGAGAAGACCCGCAAGAATGGCGAACACCGCGCCCCCGATGATCGGGAAACACTTCCCAAGGAACCAGGCGGGAATGGCAATGGCGAAAGACAGCGCGATGCCGGGAATGAGCGATGCCGGTCCGTGACCGGTTACTGTTGGTTGTTTCATAAGTAGCCGAATACTACCCAATCATCACTATAATATCAAATTATATTTTATAATGCTTACATAAGTTTTTATTATATGTTAAAACACCTTCCATGACCGATTTCAGGTTACGTACCTTTATCCAGGTATGCCGCGAAAAAAGCTTTACACGCGCCGCGGAAACCCTGCACATCACGCAACCCGCCGTTACCCAACATATCAAGTTCCTTGAGGAAGATCTGGGGCAACCACTGCTTGAGATTCGGGGACGATCCGTCGTGCCGACCAGGGAAGGCGAGATTCTTCTCCACTACGCCGAAACGGCGGAGGCGGACGCCCGGCGAACCCGCGAGCGTATCGCCTCAGGTGGCGCATCCCCGTCGCTCCGCTTCGGCGCCACACGAACCATCGGGGAATTCGTCATGCCGCCATACCTCGCGGATTGGGCACGCGAGCGCCCGAACGCAAGCGTATCGATGACCGTCGACAATTCCGACGCGCTGTTTCGGGCCCTCCATTCGGGAGAGCTTGACTTCCTCTTCGTCGAGGGCATTTTCGACCGCGACGCCTATTCCTCCGATCTCCTCTTCCGTGACGCGATGGTCGCAGTCTGCCGTCCGAATCACCCCTTAGCCGGGACGTGCACCCGGAAAACCGTCGGGATCGGAGATATTCTCGGGGAAACCCTCATCGTACGAGAAAGCGGAAGCGGGTCGCGTCAGCTCGTCGAGCGGGCGCTCGGCGCCTGCAACCGCACGCTCGCGTCGTTCGCGCGCATTCTCGAGATCGGGAACATCGGCGCGATCAAGCGGCTCGTCGCGGAGGGAACCGGCATCGCCTTCCTCTACGAAAGCTCCGTCGCACGGGAACTCACCAGAGGCGAACTTTCCGCCGTCGCGCTCCGCGACTTCGCTATCGCGCACGACTACTCGTTCGTCTGCCTCAAGGACTCGCTCTACGAAGGCGAGTTTCGGGAATTCCTTGCCTATTGCAAGACGCGAGCCCCACGGAAAACCATGTAACTTCAGGACATGTATCGTCGTTTAGCGATTATGAGAAAAAAAATGACGCCAAGCCGATTCAGCGCAAAATACGCGCCGCGCGCGCGTAAGGTAACTCTGGCCGTAGCCTTCGCGGTTACGCTCGCGATGGCGGGCACTTCCTGCATGACCGCCTCGGGCGCGTCCCGGGGTAGCTTGAGCGACGCGATGAACAAGGCACGAGACGATAACGAGGGAAGCCGCTCCGTGCCGAGCGGACCGCCGAGAAGCAACGACATCTCCCCTCCGGCCACTTCCGACAGGGATGCACCGGTCGTCGGAAGATCACGGCCCGATCACGAAACGAGCGAGCCGGTCCAATGGGACGGAGACCTCTTTTTCGGGGCACGTGGCGGGATCAATGCCGTTTCCAGTATCCCGCGCGACGCCGACGGCTGGGGCGACCTGCTCATCGGCTTGAGCGGCAACACGATGGACGTGGACTTCTTCGCGGGCGTAAAGGTCGTCAACCCGCGCGAAGGGAGCTCGATTGAGCTTTCGACGCGCGACAATCTCCTCTTTTTCCGCGCGGGAGGCGAGATGCGCTTCCTTCCCTTCGGTGACTCAGACGCGTTCGCGCCGTACTTCGGTGTTGGCCTCGGCGGATTCGCGATGTTCTGGGAATACCAAAACCCGGTCTACTCAAATGGAGACAAAATCTACGGCGACGCGATATCAGGCGTCAGCCTGTCGGCGAGCGCCGGGCTCTACGTCATACGGTCAAGGCACGTGAACGTCGCGCTCAGCGTAACCCCCGAGATTTCCTTCTTCTACGACACGACCTTCCAGGGCTTCACGAACGATTATTTCGCGCCGTATGGCACGGTCGCGCTCGGGGCCGAGGTTTTCTTCAAGTAGCGGCAAAAGGCCCGCGGGTACCAGTCGCCCGACCGGCGACTGGCTCTCCCTTTAAAAAAGTTGAAGGAT
>DAOPXQ010000146.1:0-6394 GCA_035352395.1 Treponemataceae bacterium
AGGACGCCCGTGGGAAGGTTCCCGATCCCGACGGCGGTTAGGTTCTTCCGCCTACGCGGATAGCCGTGCCGCCATCTTTCGCGGGGCCCAGAACCTCGAGCTCGACGACGGATCCATCCCGTAACGCCGGCTTTTCCCCGGCTACGGTTCCGGCTGTGGCCGAATTCCCTGCAGTGACTTTATATCTATCGCCTTGCCCAATCGCGTTCATGTCGATGCTATCTTACGACGAAACCGCATAAGCGCGCCATACAAAAAAAAAGACCGTCCGGCGCAAACGCCCGACGGTCTCTTTCCCGATAAGAGGGGATCAGCCCTGAACCTCGTCCTTCTTGACGATGAGGGTCTTGATCTTCGCGTCCTTACCGATCTTCTCGCGGATGTAGTAGAGCTTGGCGCGGCGAACCTTGCCGGGGCGTACGACTTCAACGCTGTCGATACGGGGTGAGTAGAGCGGGAAAACGCGCTCGACTCCGACGCCGTAGGAATTCTTTCGGACGGTGAAGGTCTTTCCGATTCCGCCGTTCTTGAAGCAGATAACGAGTCCCTCGTAAATCTGGATACGCTCAGTCTTGCCTTCGATAATCTTGAAGTGCACCTTAACGGTGTCTCCGACCTTGAACGAGCCGACATTAACCTTTTTCTGGCTCTCTTCGATCGTGCGAATCAAATCCTGCGCCATTTTGAATCTCCTTTAACGCTTTCTCCGCTTCCTTCGTCCAGGAATCGGAGGCCCGTGCCCGTTCTACGAGCTCGGGTCTGACGCTGAGCGTTTTCTCGATGCGTTTCCGCAAACGCCAGCGCCTAATCTTGTCGTGGTGCCCCGAAAGGAGCACCTCCGGAACCGCAAGGTCCCGGTATATTTCCGGTCTCGTATACTGCGGATACTCCAGGAGCCCGTCGGAGAAGCTTTCGTCCTCCAAGGATTCGCTGGAAATAACCCCGTCAATGAGGCGGTACACGGTATCGATGATGACCGTGGCGGCAAGCTCGCCCGACGACATGACGTAGTCGCCGATCGATATCTCGTCATCCACGAACTGGTCTATCACGCGCTGATCGATACCTTCGTATCGACCGCACACGAAAACCAGCTCATCCTCACGCGACAATTCGGCGGCTAGCTCTTGGGTAAGCGTTTTTCCGGACGGGGTTACGTAAATGACCCTCTTGCGGGGGCCCTCCCCTTCCGGCGATCCTACCCTGTCCGCCCGGGCCTTGACGCCCACCGATTCAATGGCGAGCGAGAGCGGTTCGGGCAGCATAAGCATGCCGGGAACGTGCTTTTCATTGACGGCGCCGTAAGGTTTGTCATCGCAGGACCGATGCTTGTTAAAGGCAAAGTCCCGGATATTTACCAGGTTGTAGGCGATAATTCCCCGTTGAACCGCCTTGGCCATTATCGAACTCTCGAAAAAGGCCCGCGGTATCTCGGGAAACAAGGTCAGCACATGGAATTTCATGGAATCACTCCAGAATCCAGCGGTGCGTCAGCTCGATGGTCCGTGCCTGCATGTCGATCTTGCCGACAAACTCCTTGCGGAGCGGCACAAGGCGCTTCTCGCCCTCGGTTAGGGAAACCTCGAGTAGGTCTCCAGCCCCGCCTTCCATTACACCCGTAATTTTTCCTATCGGCGTCCCGTCGTACACGAGAACGCATGTGCAAAGATCGCAGACATAGTACTCGCCCTCTTCAAGGGGACAAGCCCTGTCGCGGGGAACCAAGATCTCGGAACCAGCCAGTTTCTTGGCTTGCTCGAGCGTGTCGACTCCCCGAAATTTGATCAACAGGCAATGGGCGCTGCCCTCAGCGGCCTCGATCTCGAAGCGCTTCGTGGTTCCGCCCTCGCCGCCGGTCCTCAAAAGAACCTCGTCAAGGTCGCCAAAATGGGAAACCTCGCCGGAAGAACTTTCTACCTTAACGAATCCGTCAATCCCGTGGGACGAACGGACGATGCCCGTAATCAGAAGCCCCTGCGCCGAAGCGTCGGGCTCCCGTTCCGTTTCACGACGATCCATCAATCAAGAATTTCCAAAGATACCCTTTTCCCCGACTTGCCGGAAGAGGCGGCGAGGACGGTACGCATGGCTTTCGCGATGCGACCGTACTTTCCAATAACCTTTCCGATATCAGCCGGCGCGACGCGGAGCTCGAGGATCGAAGCTTTTTCGCCCTCAACCTCGCTAACCGTCACCGCACCGGGATCGTCGACCAGGGATTTAGCCATATACTCAACCAAATCTTTTTCCACGCTCGGTGCCTTCCCGTGCCTTAAAGGCTGAAGTTTTTCCGGTTAAGGAGACCGCGGACGGTATCGGACGGCTGCGCGCCCTTATCAAGCCAGCTGCGGACTTTGTCGGAATCGAAAGAGACCTGCTTTTCCTCGGCCTCGATCGGGTGATAAATGCCGAGCTCGTCGATGGTGCGGCCGTCTCGGGGCTCCCGCGCGTCCTGAACGACGATGCGGTAATAGGGACGGGTCTTGCTTCCGAACTTCTTCAATCTGATTTTAACGCTCACTCTATATCCTCCTGGGAACATTCGCCCATAAATTCACGTGCGTACACGAACTATATGTATACAGGAAATGGAAAAAACCGTCAATACTGCGAAAAACATGAAGATAATACCGCCGTATGCTATACTTGATGTATGGTCGACGGCACGCGTAAACCCGATAAATTCTTTCTGATCTCGGAACGAAAGCCAACTTGGAGAACCGCGCTTAAAATAGCGCTCATTTATCTGGCTTTCAGCGTTTTTTGGATTTTTTTCTCGGACAGTCTTCTTGCATTGATGGTACAGACGCCGGATCTCATCACCCAGATCAGCATCGCGAAGGGCATTGTCTTCGTACTGATGAGCGCGCTCATTATCTACATGATGGTCGCCCCTGCCCTGCACAAGATCAGCGACAACGAACAAGTGATAATGGAGAACCGCAATGAGCTGAAGATCCTGCTCTACTATGATCATTTGACGGGCCTTTCCAACCGCCGGAAGCTGATCGAACGCCTGCCCGAGTACCTGGAAGACCAAACATCAAAGGGCAAAGGGCTTTTATTCATCGATATCGACAACATCAAGCTGATCAACGACACGATGGGGCACGCCTTCGGGGATCTTCTGATCGCGGAAACCGCCAAGCGACTGAAGACCATACTGGAGCCTCCCGAGGAGATATTCCGCATCGGGGGAGACGAATTCCTCATCCTTACCAAGTTTTCGCAGATCACGGGCCTGAAGTCGAAGACGGAGGCGATAATCCACGCCTTTGACGAGCCGATACCGATCCAAAATGCCCTTATCCATAACACCGTCAGCGTCGGTATTTCTCTGTACCCCATGCACAGCACGGACCCCGGGGAGCTCCTGAAATGCGCAGATATCGCCATGTACCAGGCGAAAAACTGCGGAAAAAACACCGCGACGCTCTACAACGTCAACATGATGACCTCGATAAATGACCGCATGAACATCGGGGAATACCTTCACGACGCCCTTACCAACGGGGAGCTCGAGGTCTTTTATCAGCCTCAAATTACGACCGACACGGGGCGTATATCCAGTTTCGAGGCGCTCTTGCGCTGGAACAACCGCGTACTGGGGCGGGTTTCCCCGGACAAGTTCATCGGGGTAGCGGAAGAAACGCACCTGATTATTCCGATCGGCGACTGGATTCTCAGGAATTCCTGCCGGTTCCTCAAGAAACTGCACGACCAGGGGTATGGCGAGTTAAGCATATCCATCAACATTTCCATGATTCAGCTTCTCCAGGACGATTTTTCCCGCAAGGTAGCCCGAATAATCGAGAATGCGGGACTTGATCCAACGCGGATAGAGCTTGAGATCACCGAGTCGGCGTTAATGGAAAGCTACACGATAATCCGGGGTCAACTGGACGAGCTCCGAAAGATAGGCATCACGATAGCCCTCGACGATTTCGGCAAGGGGTACTCGTCGCTCAGTTACCTTGAGCAGCTCCCGATCACGACGCTGAAGATCGACAAAAGCTTCGTGGACCGCATATCCGACCCGACGAACGACACCTCGATAACGGGAAACATAGTTAAGATCGGCAAAAAGCTCGGTCTGACGGTTATCGCCGAGGGAGTGGAGACGGATTCTCAGCTTGCGTTTCTCGCAAGCCAACAATGCGACAAGATACAGGGCTGGGTGTACTCGAAAGCCCTACCCGAATCGGACGCGGAGGCCTTCGTCGTCCACAACCTCCAGAACGTCGCGCGTAAGGGCTAAGGCTATTCGCTGAAACGCTTGAGAAAGGCGCGCGTACGGTCGTTCTTCGGGTTTCGGATCACCTCGGTCGCCTTACCTTCCTCGATTATCACTCCCCCATCCATGAATATGACCCTATCGGCGACGTCCCGCGCGAAAGCCATTTCGTGCGTCACGATGACCATGGTCATTTTCTCGGCCGCGAGCTCGCGGATGACCTTGAGGATCTCGCCGGTCAGCTCGGGATCGAGCGCGCTCGTCGGCTCGTCGAAAAAGAGAACCTCGGGGTCTAGGGCAAGGGCTCGGGCTATGGATACGCGCTGCTGCTGTCCGCCCGATAATTCGCATGGGTAGGAATCGGCCTTGTCGGCAAGCCCCATCTTCGAAAGCAAACGGTACGAGCGCTCGTCGGCCTCGGCGCGAGAGCGTCCCAATACGTGAACTTGCGCCTCCGAGATGTTCCGCAAGACGGAGAAATGGGGAAAGAGGTTAAAATTCTGGAAAACGAGCCCGATCTTCAGGCAGATCGATCGAAGCGTCGCGGGCTCGGCGTACTTGCCGCCGTCCACCATCGCGATTCCGTCGATCCAAACGGTTCCGCCGTCGACCTTCTCCAGATGGGTAACGGACCTCAGAAGGGTCGATTTGCCCGAGCCGGACGGCCCGATAATGGCGAGAACCTCTCCCCTCATGACCGAAAAGGAGATGTCGCGGATAACCTCGAGAGAGCCGAATGATTTTGAAAGGTGCTCGACCTTGATGATTTCCATGCTTATTTACCTGTAATAGGAAAGTTTTTTTTCGGCATGGTCAAACCCCGCCGAGACCACCCAGTTCATGGCGAAATAGAAAACGCCGGCCACGAAAATAGGCATGGTCGAAAACTGTCGAGCGGAGGCGTTTTGCGCGACGCGAAAAAGCTCGGCGACGCCTATCGTCTGCGCGAGCGCGGTATCCTTGACGAGGGTTATCACCTCGTTCGCGGAGGACGGAAGGATGCGCTTAACCACCTGGGGAAGGACGATCTTCATGAAGGTTTGGCGTTTCGTGAACCCAAGGACCTTCGCGGCCTCGTATTGCCCCTTGGGGATGGATTCGATGCCGCCGCGGTAAATCTCCGCGAAATAGGCGGCGTAATTGATCACGAACGCGATAATAACCGCGATAAAGCGGTCGTAAGACACGCCGAGGAGATAGTACGGCGCGAAATAGACGAATATCAGCTGCAGGATAAGCGGCGTGCCGCGCATGATAAGCAGATATACGTTGACGAAGCCGGACACGGCGCGATTTTTGGACATACGTCCGAACGCGATCGGGAGCGCGAGTGGGATGGAGAAAAGGAGAGTCAAAAAGAAGACTTCGAGGGACGTAAACGTTCCCTGAAGCATCGCCCAGAGCATTTTCGACACAGGGACTCCTTAGGAACGGGAATTGCCGCGCTGGCAAAGTTCGCCGCGCAGGCAAAGTTAGCCGCGCGGGCAAAGTTCGCCGCGCGGCCTTGCTTTATTTACCGACTACGGAGATATCGGCCCCGAACCACTTGGTCGCGATCTTTGCGATGGTGCCATCGGCGGCCATAGCCTCGAGGGTCGACTGAACCTTGGTCATGAGCGCGACGTCCGCCTTGCGGAAACCGACGCCATATTCCTCGGGGGACAGGGATTCGGAAAGGATGGTATAGGCCTTGCCCGAGCGATTGATGTTATCGTTCGCGACCAAAAGATCCATGACGACGGCGTTCACGCCCTTCGCCTCGAGATCCATGAGCGCGGTAAGGTTATCCTTAAACTCCACGGTGCCCTTGAGGCTCGCCTTGAAAGCGGTGGCTCCCTCGAGCGCGTCGGCGGCGGAAGAGCCCGCCTGGAGTCCCACGGTCTTACCAGCGAGGTCGGCGAGCGTCTTGATGCCCGAATCGGAGCGAACAACGAGCACCTGCGCGTTCTTGAGGTACGGCTTGGTGAAGGTCATCGCGGCGGCGCGTTCCGGGGTAATGGTGAATCCGTTCCAAATACAGTCGATCTTGCCGGTATTGAGCTCCTGCTCCTTGGCGTTCCAATCGATCGGCTGGCAAACGAGCTCGACGCCCATGCGCTTGGTAACCTCTTTGGCGAGGTCGACGTCGTATCCGACGATCTCGTTGTTCTCGTCGCGGAA
>DAOPXQ010000147.1:0-6340 GCA_035352395.1 Treponemataceae bacterium
GCCTTCATCGTCACTTGGCCGCTTTCTCCGCGGGATTGCGCTTCTTCGCGTAGAGGAAGCGCTTCACCTTGTTCGTCGGCGTTTTCTGGAATTCTTCGTTCTGAATGACGATTGACGCGACGCGCCCGTACTCGGGAAGCTGCTTATTGAGCTCGACGCGGTTTTGCTCCATTAAATCGGAAAGCGCTTTGTCGTCGAGCCCGCGGGTCTTGGTCTCCGCGAGGTCCGGGAACACGAGCGCGGTCAGCATACCCCCGTCCTCGAGCACCAGCGACTCCGCGACGAGCGGCAGGTTGTTCAGCTTCGCCTCGATCTCCTCGGGATAGATATTCTGGCCGGAGGCGCCGAGGATCATCGTCTTCGACCTTCCCTTGATGTGGATAAAGCCCGAGCCGTCCAGGTAGCCGAGGTCGCCTGTGTGGAACCAGCCGTCGGCGTCGATCGTGCGAGCCGTCTCCTCGGGGTTCTTGTAGTAGCCCTTCGTCACGTTCGCGCCGCGCACGCAGAATTCGCCGAGCTCCGGGTTCCCGTCGATCTTCAGTTCCATGCGGTCTACGAGCCTGCCCGCCGACGCCTTGGTGCGCTCGCGCCAGTCGGAATAGCCGATGAGCGGCGCGCATTCCGTCATGCCGTAGCCGACGGTGAACGGGATGCGGATCTTGGTCAGGAATTTCTCGACCTCGGGATTGAACGAGGCTCCTCCGATGATAATGTTCTGTACCTCGCCCCCGAAGAAGCCGAGGATCTTCCCGCGGATTACGCGCTGAATGGCGAGCCTGAGGAGCGGGACCTTCGCGATAAACCCGATCGCCCCCTTGGAGAGCATCGGCTTAATCTGCTTGTAGTAAATCTTCTCGATGACGAGCGGGACCGAAAGCACCATGCGCGGCTTTACTTCCGCGAACGCGTCGATGAGCACCTTGGTCGCGGGAATCTTGCCGAGGAAGGTGATGTGGCAGCCGCGCGAGAAGGGGAATATGAATTCGAAGGCCTGCCCGAAGCAATGCGCGAGCGGGAGGAACGAGAGGATCGTGTCGCCGCCCTTGAGCTTCACGTTGTCCTGCGCGTACACGAGGTTCGATATGATGTTCGTGTGCGTGAGCATGACGCCTTTGGAAAAGCCCGTGGTCCCCGAGGTGTAGACGATCGACTGCAGGTCGTCGCCGTCGGGTCTGCAAAGGCTAAACGCGCTTGGGTTGAGATTGGGGCGGTAGTCGGCCTCGAACCGCCCGTTGGCGCGGGCGACCGCCTCCGCGGCCGGGAAGCCCTCGCGCGCGCGGTAGAGCGAAAAGTCCGCGAGCGAGAAAGCGGCGTCGAGACCGGGCATCTTATCGGGATTCAGTTTTTCGAGGAACGAGGGGGCGGCGAAAAAAAGCCGCGAGTCCGAATGCGTGACGATGTTCTCGATGTCCATGGGGTGAAAGTCCGGCAGGATCGGCACGATGGCCGCGCCATAGGTCGTCACGGCGAGATAGGTGATCGCCCAGTTCGTCGAATTGCGCCCAAGGACGCTTACCTTGTCGCCTTTCGCGATCCCCGCCTCGCGCATCAGCGCGTGGAGCCGGTATATGGCCTCGGCGACGTCCCCGTAGCTTTTCGACTCAGCGCGATAGTCCGTAAACGCCGGCAAATACCAGTTATCCCGGATGCTTCTTTCCATATATTCAACGTAGTTCTGCGTCATTTTCGCCTGACTCCTTCGAGGATTATAGTTAGACCAAGATAATTAGGCCCCGTTTCCGTCAAAAGGTTGCGCATAATCGCGGAAATTCAAGAAATTATGGTGTTTTGCTCCGCGCTTTATCGGCGCGAGGTCGCGCTAGTGCCATCGGTAGTCGCGTCAGCGTCGCCGGTAACTGCATCGTCGTCGTCCCCGACCTCGATCAGCGCGCGGATGAACGCGTGGTCGGAAGGTAGGCGGTTACGTTCCTCGCGGTTACGCGGAATCCCTTCCTCAAGGACGCCCGCGTCGAGCACGGAGATATCGTGCGTACAGAAGATATAGTCGAGCTGCGAGTAATGCGCGCCGTTGCCGAAGTAGTAGTGCGTGCGCCTCTGCGCCGGCGGGATGCCGACGGCCGCGAGCACGTCGTAAATGGGGAGCTCGAGGAATCGGTCAAACTCGAACTGATGCATCCCCCGGATCAAAATCCCGTTAAAGTCGCCCATCACCACGCAGGCGCGCGGACGCACGAGAGACGCGAGCCGGGCAACCTCGTCGATCCGGCGGTCGATGCCGCAGTCCTCGCCGTGCTGGCTTTTCAGGTGCACGACGAATACCTCAAGCCCTCCCGCCTCGGGGCCCAGATCCAGCTTAAGCAGGTTGCGCGAAAAATCCGCCCGCACGTTTTGCGCGCGCGCGCTGGGGAAGCGCCCCTTCTTGACGAGCGCCCCGACGAAAATCCCGCGCGTCGAGTTTTCCTCGTAGATATAGCAGTCGTAGGCGCCGTCAAGGTACGCGCGGTTAAACGCCTCGAGCGTTTGCGCCCCGCCGACCTCGCACATCCCGAGTACGTCGAAATCGTTCTCCCGGATAATGCGCGCGATCTCTGCGATCTTCCGTCGGTCCTTGTTCGGATTGTAAATTGACGAGTTCATCGCGCGATACGCGGACTCGTCGAGGGCCTCGATCTCCTCGCGCGAATATTCGCCGTCAAGGAGCAGGTAAAAGTTTTCCGCGTTGAATGACGCGATATGAATGGGGCGTGACACGGCGACACTCTACCCCGACAGCGGGGAATTGGGAAGGGGGAGGATTAGCGTGAGGGGGAAGTCTCCCCCTGGCGCGCACACGGTTGCGCGCCACCCCCTCTTGCGGGGGCTTACTGGGCAAACCTTCGGGGCGTTAGGCGGTTACGTCGACGCGCGCGGCGCGTTCGGGATCCGCGATGGCGATCGTCTCGTCGATCATCTTAACGAGGGCGGCTCCCTGAGTCTCGGCCCCGTTCATCGCCATTTTCTGCACGCTGAGCGCGACGGTTTGCTGAATCATCACTGTCGATAGCGGCTGAATGTCCATACGTATATCGTAACCCCCCGCGACGCGCGCCGTCAATGCCCGCGCGGCCCGGGACACTGTCGTGGCGCGTAAAAGTAGTGTACATTGGAGAGGTTGGGGGAACCATGAACGAAACGAAGCCAAAGACGAAAATCGCCGTCGCGATCGCGCTTATCCTGTCAGCCTCGATTGCCCTTGTTGGCGCCGAGGAAAAGACCGCGCTTTTGATCGCCAACGCCAAGTACGCCAATTTCGGGAGCCTCGCGACCCCGATCAAGGAAGCCCGCGAGCTGCGGGATACCCTGAAGTCGATCGGGTTTCAGGTAACGCTCGTGGAGAACGGAAGCCGCGAGTCCATGATGGAGGCGATCTCCGACTTCGAGGACTCTCTCAAGAAGCGCGGAGGCGTCGCGTTCTTCCATTACGGCGGCCACGGCGTGCAGGTCGCTGGCAAGAACTACCTCATACCGTCCGACGCCGAGATCCCGGACGAGCGCCGGGTGGAGACCCGCGCGGTCTCCGTCGACGAGATCATGTCCGCGCTCGACGCCGCGCGCTCAGGCACGAATATCGTCGTCCTCGACGCGTGCCGCAACAACCCACTCCCCGCGCAGTCTGGCCGGAGCGCGAGCCGCGGCCTTTCAACCGTCTCGTTCAAGCCGAAAAATTCGATCATAGTGTATTCCGCTGAGGCGGGTAGCGTCGCGCAGGATGGGCTCTTTACCCCGACGCTCTGCGCGGCCCTCCGCCAAAAGGGCAAGAGCTTTCAGGAAATCCTGATGGAGGTTCGCCGCGCCGTCTCCGAAAAATCGGATGGCGAGCAGATCCCCGGCGAGTACAACCAAACCTTCGAGTCGATCTACTTTAACGGACTCCCGGAAAAGTCCGCGCCCGCGGTTGCCGCCGGTACTGCGCCCGTCGGTTCTACCGTACCCGCTGGCGCCTACGTCGCGCGTCCGTCCGAGCCGTCGCCGGACACCTACGCGTATGTCGCGGGCGGGCTCACGCCGCTGTGCTTCGCCGAGCAATGGGTAACCGTCGGCGATTTCTGGATCGGCAAGACCGAGGTCACGCAGGCCCAGTACGAGGCGGTGATGGGCGAAAACCCGAGCGTCGCGATCGGCGCGGACCTTCCCGTCGACAGCATTAGCTGGTACGGCGCGATTCTCTATTGCAACGAGCTGAGCCGCGCGGAGGGTCTAGAGCCCGCGTATAAAGTCGACAAGCTCCATAAAGACCCAAATAACGTGAGCGAGTACGACGACAAGAAATGGACCGTTACCTGGAATAAGGCCGCGAACGGCTACCGCCTGCCGACGCACGCCGAATGGGAATACGCCGCGCGCGGCGGGCAGAAGCGGCTTAACCGCCAATACTCGGGCGGGGAGTCGCTCGCGGACGTAGGCTGGTTTTTCGGTAACTCGGGCGACAAGCCACAGAAGGACGAGGCGTTCGCCGAGGATGTTCTCAAGGCGAACAGAAACCGCGCGCACCCGGTGGCTAAGAAAGCCCCGAACGAGCTCGGCCTTTTCGACATGAGCGGAAACCTTTCTGAGTGGTGCTGGGACTGGTACTCGGCCGATCCCCTCAAGGATTCCGCGACCGACCCGACGGGGCCGACATCCGGCTCAGGCCGCGTAAACCGCGGAGGAACCTGGGCCGCGGTCTCCTGGGAAAGCGATCTCTCCGCCGTCGGGTCAATATCCCCTCACGGCTATTTACCGACCACCGGCTTTCGCGTCGCGCGGTCCGCGAACTGATAGAGCGCGATCGCGGACACCAGGCACGTCCCGACGATAATCTCGGAGAGCGCCCGGTTCGACACGAAGCCCTGCGGTATCCAGGATGAGTTGATCGCGAGCACGAGGAAGTTGTAGATCGCGTGCGAAATCACGCTCGGCAGGAGCGATCCCGTCCGGATATCGATCGCCGCGAACGCGAGCCCTAGGATAAAGGCCGGGACGGCCTGCCAGGGGTTCAGGTGTACGAGCGCGAACATTAGCGCGGTGACGACGATCGCCTTGGTTTGCGAGTGCCGCTTCATGAAAGCGCGCAGGAACACGCCCCGAAAAAGCAGCTCTTCCGTTATCGGCGCGACGACCGCGAGCGTCAGGATCGAGGCGATCGGGTTCGCCGGCCGCTCGGAAATCTCCGAGAGAAACTCGTTCAGAAAATCCGGCACGGGGAATATCGCGTCGATGCCCGTGCTTAGCTTTATCAGAAGCACGCCAAGCCCAACGGTTGCGAGCGTGACCGGCGCGAGCCATCTGCGGTCAAAGGCGTGAGCGCTCGCGAGCGTCATGAGCGGCTTGGCGTTTCGCCATCGATAAAAAGCGCATAGCGAAAAAAAGGCCACGAGATTGGCGATGCCGAGCTGCAGAGACGCATCGCCGAAAAGCGTTATTTTTTGCGAGAGTAACGCAAGGATCGCGGAGACGATTGTTTGAATCGCGAGCAAAACGAGGAGCGCGAGGATGGCGCCGCGAATCGACGGGAACCCGCCAACCCTATTCGCGCGAGCGTCGATCCCAAAGTCCAGTTCCAGTTGTCCCTTGGGGGAAGTCCTCTCGGTTTTCGTTTTGATCTCTCTGGTGGAGTTGAGCACGACTATCGCGTATACGCCAACGAAACCCATCAACGCGATGATACCCACGCAAATCCCGAGGGTTGCGATATCTTGTTCCTCGCTCGAAAATTGAGTTAGAGCGATACTAAAAAGCGCGACGATAATGGAGCAAATCGATATAATAATAATAGAAAAGGTTTTTAACGTTCGCATCGCCTGATGTACCTCGCATAGTGAGGATATCATGGCCTTGGATGGAGGGACAACGGCTCTAGAATAAACGCTGAAGTCCCGGTAAAATCGTGCCGATTATTCTTTTTAAGGAGAGGTTATGCGCGATACACAACCCATGAACAAGAAAAAATGCTATGCGTGCCTTAACTGGGATGGAAACAGAACCCTTGACGCCGCTAAGAAGACGATCACCGTCGACCTGAACGAAAAGGCGAATTGCAAGCTATGGCACAAGCTGTTCGCCGCAAAGGATGAATGCGACAAGATCAATCAGATACACTGATATACTGAGGATCGGTTTCTTTGCGTGATTAAAAAAAGGGAGAATGGTTTGCCATTCCCCCTTTTTTTTATCGCTTCATTCGGTCGCGAATTTGGCGAATCGTTTTCCAGTTTTTTCCGAAGCGGAAGACCGCGTAGGAAATGGCTTTGTCCTTTCCCTCCGGCTTGAGCGTTAGCTTGGTCGCGTACAGGTGCATTCCCGGAGGGGTGAGCATTCCGCCCCAACGGACCTGATCCTTGTCCATCCCGTCGCACGCGAG
>DAOPXQ010000148.1:0-6328 GCA_035352395.1 Treponemataceae bacterium
GCCTCGCGGAGGCGCTGGAGGGCCATGCGGTCCTTGGAGAGGTCGATGCCGGTGTCGTTCTTGAATTCCTCGACGAGCCAGTTCATGATGCGTCGGTCCCAGTCGTCGCCGCCGAGGTGCGTATCACCGTTGGTGGACTTGACCTCGAAGACGCCGTCGCCGAGCTCGAGGACGGAAATATCGAAGGTACCGCCGCCGAGGTCGTATACGGCGATGGTCTTTTCTTTCTTGGAGTCTTTATTGAACCCGAACGCGAGCGACGCGGCGGTCGGCTCGTTGATGATGCGCTTGACCTCGAGGCCGGCGATCTTGCCGGCGTCCTTGGTCGCCTGGCGCTGCGCGTCGTTGAAGTACGCGGGAACGGTGATGACGGCCTCGGTGACGGTCTCGCCCAGGTAGTCCTCGGCGGTCTTCTTCATCTTCTGGAGGATGAAGGCGCTGATTTCCTGCGGTGAATAGAGCTTGTCGTCGATGCTCACGCGCACGTCGTCGCCCTGAGCCTGAACCTTGTATGGGACGAGTTTGGCCTCGCCTGAAAGCTCGCCGTAGCGATGCCCCATAAACCGCTTGATCGAATATACGGTCTTATCGGGATTGGTGATCATCTGGTTCTTGGCGGGCTGTCCGACCACGCGCTCGCCCTTGGCGGTAAAGCCGACGATGGACGGGGTGGTGCGTCCGCCCTCCGAGTTCTGGATAACGACGGGTTCGCCGCCTTCCATGACGGCGACGCACGAGTTGGTCGTTCCGAGGTCGATTCCGATTATCTTTCCCATAATATGTAGTCTCCTTCTTGTTGACGTTAACCCGCTCTTCACGCGGGAGTATGTACCATAACCTTTGAGTGCCGGATGATCCGGTCCTTGAGCTTGTAGCCCTTGACGAATTCCTCCGCGACGGTGGCTTCCTTGACGTCCGGATTGGCCGTCGACCCGATCGCCTCGTGGAGGTTGGGGTCAAAGCTCGCGCCCTTCGCCGGATAGTACGTGAGCCCGTACTTGGATTCCAGCATCGTGCCCATCTGCGTGCGGATCATCGTAATCCCGTCCTTGAAGGACGCCGCGGGGGTTCCCGCCTCGGTTTCGCCGATCGCCGCGATGGCGCGGTCGAAATTGTCGAGAATCTCGACGAGATCCACGAGCAGGTTGGAGTTCGCGAAGTCGACCGCGTCCTGCTTTTCCTTTATCATCCGCTTGCGATAGTTGTCAAAATCGGCCGCTTTGCGGAGATATTGATCCTGAAGCTCCGCGTTCATCTTCTCGAGTTCCGCTATGCGCGCCGTGGCGTCGGCCGCGGTTTTGTCGACCGCGGGTTCCTTGCCAGGCTCAGAGGCGGGCTCGGTACCGGGCTCAGTGGTGGTGCCGGCGGCGGGCTCGACCGAAACGGTCGATTTTTCGGCCATTTTGCCGTCGGGCGCGGCTTTCGCCGCCTTGATGGGCTCTCCGCCCGATGCCGTAGCTCCGGCGCTTTCGTGTTCAGCGTTCTTCTTCATCAAAAACCTCAAAAAAAAGATACTAACGGCGAGAGACTTGGGTCAACTGAAACTACTTTTTTTTCTAGGTTTCCGGGTTGAAGACCCCATGTATCAGATTCCAGGCGACCGTTCCGGGCATTGGATGGTTCGGAAGGTTGTCTCGGTCGAACCATTTTGCCTCGAGAATCTCGGAAGGATCGACGCGTATATCGCCGGACTTCCATTCCGCCCGAAAGGCGATCATGAATTGATCGGGATAGGGCCAACTCTGGCTTCCCGCATACCTGATTTTCTGAATCTCGATCCCGATCTCCTCGCGAACCTCGCGGGCCACGCACTCCTCCAGGGTTTCGCCGTGCTCGAGGAAGCCGGCGACGCAGGCGTACATGTCCTGATTGCGGTAGGAATGGCGAGCGAGGAGGATTTGACCCTCTTTCTCGACCACGACGATGATCGCCGGGGAGATCCGAGGATACGAGACGCTTCCGCACTGCGAGCACAGACGGGCTATCTCCTTACCGTGATCGACCAACGGAGCCCCGCATTTCCCGCAAAACCGCGAGGTATGATGCCAGTTGATTAGGCCAAGCGCGCGCGCGGCCGGGGACGCAAGGCGGCGCAGCGCGGGGTCGGTCGAGCCGAATATCTCGCGAAGGCGAAGCCAGTGGCCCTTCGCCGCTGCCGGCGCAGGAACAGGCGCGGGCGACTGCGGCGCTTCGTCCGAAAGAAGGATCGCGCGGGACGGAATTCCCGCAAGAGTTAAATCGATCGAATCCGCGACACTTCCGGCGAATTCTTCGGGTATTTCCATGGGAACCGTAGTATCATCTTGGATAAATAGTTCGCCTGAGCGGAAAATATACTGTGGTCGGTGTATCATTTGCTAATCCTGACGTCAGTATATAGAAAAAAACGCGCAGGTAAAAGGAGTTCAAGCATGAAAAAGACGGTATGTATCCTTCTCGCGGCGATTCTTGTAGGTTGCGCGGCATTCGCGCAGGACAAGGCGGAAGGCTTATGGAAAAGCATCGATGAAAAGGAAGGCAAGGTAACGGCCGCCTGGAAGATATACCAAAAGGACAGCAAGCTATTCGGCGTGATCCTCGTCGTTCCGAACCAAGCCGACTCAACCCTCGCCTACGAGTGCAAGGCCAGTTATCCCGACTTCCCGGTATCCGGCGCCGTCAACAAGATGACCGTCATCAACACCCCGTTCATCTTCAACCTTAAGATGAAGTCCGTGGGTCAATGGGAAGGCGGCAATATCATCGACCCCAAAGACGGAAAGCTCTATAAGTGCAAGATCACTTATCATCCCGCCGACGGCAAGAAGTTTAAGAAAGACACCCTCGAGATGCGCGGCGAGATCGGGCTCGGCATTGGCCGGAGCCAGTTCTGGGAGCGCGCTACCGAGTCTGACGTAGAATCCTTCAGAATGAAGTAAAACGAGACTCACTCAAGCGACAGCGCGCCATCCAGTCGCATGATTTCCTTCGGATCGGGCCAGGTAAGGACGTTTGTCTTCCCAAGCCTGTCCCGCCCAAGGGATTTCGCCTCATATAGGCTCGTATCCGCCGCCTTCTGAACCCGGAAGGCAAGCCGCCTGAAATACTCGGAATACGCGCCATATTCGAATTCGCCATCTTCGTCCGGCGGCAGAAGCACCGCGACGCCGACGCTCGCGGATAGGGCGACCGGACCATTCGGGCCGGGCACGGCGCGTTTGCGAATATTCCGCATAAGGCGCTCCGTAACGATCGAAAGCCCTCCCTCATCGCTGTCCGGGAGCACGATGGAAAACTCGTCCCCGCCAAACCTACCGACAAAATCCGAGCTTCTCGTCGATTCCCTCAGCGCGGCGCCTACTTCCTCAAGGGCCTTATCCCCCGCGAGATGCCCAAACGAGTCGTTTATCGACTTCATCCCGTCAATATCGAGCATGACGAACCCAAGCGGCTTCCGGGACCGACACGCGTTCTTGAGCTCGCGCTCGACCCACTGCGAAAAGAACCTCCTGACGAAGACCCCGGTCAGGGTATCCACGGTCGCGATCTCGTACAGCTGTGAATTCTGAATGGCAACCGCGGCCTGATTGGCGAACACGCGAAGCAGCTCCATATCCGGGACTTGCGTAAGCGGGGAATCCAGGTAGATTATCCCGATTAAGGCATCGCCCACGCGAAGCGGCACGATCGTTTGGTCGGTTTCGGGCAGGAATTCGCCGCGCCGGACGTATGACTTAATCCTATCGGAGAGCTCCGCCGGTATCTCGGACGATTCCCCAAGGCGCGGGCTAAAACGGCCGACGCCCGCGCGGATGCGGAGCGCGTCGCCGTCCCCTTCCACCATCGCGAGAAACGACTCGGTCGGCGCGTCGGCGAGCGGCGGCTGCATGACGGCGAGAAACGAATGGGACGATCCAAGCAACCCCGAAACCTGGCACAAGATGCCGCGCAGAAGATCGTCCAGAGGCTGAATTCTATATAGTTCCGGGGTCGCGGAAAGGATGTAGTTGAGGCCAAGCCGGCTTTTGGTCAGGGATTGAACCGCCTCCGAGGCCTTTAACCCGACGTCCGTCCAGAGCAAGAGCTTCTCCGGCCCGTCGCTCTTGTCGTAATACCCCTGGATGTCGAGGCGCCTAAGCAATTCCCGGGGAGGATGCTCGCTCGCGTACCCGGTCTGAAGGATTATCTGCAGGTGCGCGTTGAAGCTCCGAAGCTCGGAAACGACCTCTTCGCACGACATGCCGGGCATGAAGTAATCAAGAAGAAGAAGATCGACGTTCGTCGACCTGATATGGGAGAGCGCGGAACGCCCGTTGTCGCAAGAAACCACGCGGTGGCCCTCGCGCTCGAGAATAAGGCGGGTGGCCTCCAGGTACTCCCGATCGTCATCGACGAGTAGGATCGTCTTGCCCGAATTCGTTTCCGGTCGAAATTTCCTGGGCATCAAGGTCTCCTTTTTCCTGTGGCAGCGTCACGGTAAAGACGCTACCCTTACCGGGCGAGCTATCGACGTCGATCCGACCGCCGAAGTCCCCGGTTACGATATCCTTAACGATCGTGAGGCCAAGCCCCGTGCCGATCCCGAACGGTTTCGTGGTAAAAAGGGAATCGAAGATTCGCGGCAGGTTCTCCGGCTCGATCCCGCAGCCTGAGTCCGCGACCGCGATCACGATATCGCCGCCGCGCTTCCGAAGGGAAATCGTCACCGTGCCGCCCGAGGGTTTCATGGCGTCGATGGCGTTCACCACGAGGTTCGTCATGACCTGGGCAAGCCGGCCGGGAATGCCCATCAGGGTTACCTTCCCCCCCGGCAGGTCAAACGCGACGGTAATCCGCTCCTTGCGAAGGACATGCCCCAGAAGCACGACGACGTCGCGGATAATGGCGCAGGCGTCGAAAGGGCTCGCGATCGCGTCTATCGCGCGGTCTCGGGTTTGTCCCTTGATGCTCTGGATGAAGCTTGCCGCACGCTCCGTGGCCGTTGCCGCGATCCCGACGGCGCGCGCCATCTCGGAGGCTATGGCCCTATGGTCGTCGGGGCCAACCTCCGGGTCATCCATCGACGCCCCATATTCCTCGACGAGCTTGTCGAGTTCGCTTAGCGAGGCGCGCACGGCCGCGAGCGGGGTGTTCATCTCGTGCGCGATGCCGGCGGTTAGGCGCCCAAGGGACGCCATCTTCTCCGAGGACACGAGTTGTTCCTGCTTTAGCCGGATCATTTCGTTGGCGCGCTCCAAAGCGTACGCGTGGGACGACAGCTGGTCGAACGCCGCGTTCAGCCGAGCGTCCTTTTCCAGGAGCTCGTCAAGCATGAGCGAGGACCGAAGGGATCCGCGAATCTGCCGGGTAAGCGTATCGCCAAGGGCAAGATCGCCCCGGGGAAGATCCATCACGATGATTCCCAACACCACGTTATCGTGAAAGAGGAGTTCGGTGACGAGCGAATAGCGCCTCTCGGAGCAAAGAATGGGAGCCGGAACGAGATCATCGGAATCGAACTCGATTCCGTCCGGGGGTAGCGCGATGGACCGGCCATTCTGGACGCAAAGCCTAAGTCGGGACCGACGCCGTTCCGTTTCGGGAACGAAAAGGGAGAAATAGCAATTCTGTATCCCGATGAGCGGGAGCGTGTTTGCCAACCGCTCGAACAGCGACTCGAGACTATAAGAGCTGACGATATCCGCCACAGAATATAGAAGGAAATGCGTGCGAAGGTTGTCGCGAATGCGCGAGGTCGCCTGGGCGCTCTCGGCGAATTCGTTGATCATGATCCTGGCCTGATGGACAAGGCTTTCCGACGCGCGCGAGTCGGGGCCGTCGCGGCCGATCAACCCCAATCTGGTGATAAATCCGTTCCATGCGAATGAACGGCCCGAGTCCCTTGCCCGGGACCGTAACAAAGAGGAACGAAAAAGCAGAAGGAAGTCGCTCGGCTCCCGTTCCTTCCGAAGAACGCGGGAAAACGCGTCCTCAAGCGCGGAGAAGGACTCGTCTCCGTCAAACCCCCGAATTACCATTCCGGAATCGGTCGGAAGCCAGGAAAGATCGGCGTCCAAAACGTCACGGGAAAGACAGCCGCACGACTGCCTGAAGACGGGTACCGATTCCAGCTCGGTATTCGCGCCCGATTCTCCCGTCGCCATCATCCCGGCAAGGGTTTCCAGCGCGCGCGCGGCGATTTCTCGAACGGGCTGAACGACCGTCGTGAGGGGAATGCTGAAACTTCGCGCGGAGGGTGAATCGTCAAAACCGGTAAGCGAGACATCGAGGGGAACGTCGTACCCCCTTGTGGTCAGGACGTCATAGCACCCAAAGGCCATTGTGTCGTTCGCCGCGACCACCGCGTCGA
>DAOPXQ010000149.1:0-6269 GCA_035352395.1 Treponemataceae bacterium
TGCGGAGCAGGGCGACGAAGGCTTCCTCGGCGGTCGGGCTCACGACGAGCTCCTGATCGACGCGGTTCTTGATGCGGAGCATGCCGGGTCCCATCGTCTCCCAGCGTCCGGACTCGCGCCAGATATCGCCGGGCACGACGACGGAGGGCTTAAATTCGAGCGAGCCGGTCGCGTCCATCTCGTCGCGAATGATATTCTCGACCTTGCGGAAACTGCGTAGCCCCAGCGGGAGGTAGGTGAAAAGTCCGTTCGCGAGCTTGCGGATCATCCCGGCGCGTAAAAGAAGCCGGTGACTGATAACGACTGCCTCCGCGGGGACTTCCCTCAGCGTCGGCATGAACATCTTGGACATTTTCATAGGATATAACCTCTCGATGGCCGCATTTTAGCCGGAATTGGGGGTACTTTTCAAGGCTGACCCATCTTCTCGCCCTATACCTACCGGTAGGTATAGTTAATCTTTTAAAAGGGGGAACGTCGCCAACGTCTCTTCTTTCCCCTCGCGCGGCGCTTTCGGGAATCCCGCGGTCCCCCTTGACTCTGAATTGGTCTCGCGGATCCCGCGATCCCAATTCGACGTCATCCCCCTTTCGTCCGGTACGGGATCTACGCCCTCAGAACCGGATTAAGGTACTGCCGCTTCCCGATCGTGGATTTCCCGAATTCGATCGCGTGCGCGGGACACGCGTGATAGCAGCCGAAGCACTGCTCGCACCTGCCGTGCCATACGGGCTTACCGCCCTCGAGCGAGATATTCCCCACGCCGCACGCCCTTACGCATTTCCCGCAGGAAACGCAAGACCCCGAAACGACGAACTTCCTGTCGGAAGCGCGAACGCCGGAAACGAACCACGCGTTCACGGGCCTGGAAACCAGCGTCGCGGCAAGCGGGTTCTGCCAGCCCTCCCGAAACGGGCGTTTTTCGGCGACGGTCGCCGCGATCGCTTCGATCTCGTTTGAGGCGGCTTCCAGGGTTTTCTTCGCGGTCTCGGCGTCGGCCGGATTATACAGAACGGGATAATTATCGGGCATAAGCACGGAAAATCCCGCATCGAGTTTTTTACCGATCCTTCGCAAATACCCCGAGGCCTGCGCGAACGATCCGTACCCGGAAGCCCCGCCCCTGGTCGCGACGCAGTAAACGTAAGGGTTTCCTCCCATCCGCAATAGCGAAAGAAATTCGTGGACGATGGCGGGGAGCCCATAGTAATACACCGGATACGCGATGCCGATCCGCTCGACGTTCGGCTCGGCCGCGATTTCGGACATGCCGCTTCGTTTCATTTCCGCGATCGCCGCGGCGATTTCCACAAGCTCGCAATCGCCTATGGCTTTCGCGATTCGAGACGCCGCGTCCAGGCTGTTTCCCGTCCCAGTAAAGTAATAGATGACGTTCCTCAACGAGTGCCCCCTTTCTGCGCGTTCGCCCCGATATCGAGCGCGTCCCTTATTTCGGTTAAAACCCTGCGGTTAACGCGCGCCACGAGAAACTTCCCGTTTTTTTCCGTCTCGATCAGGCCCGCGCCCGCGAGTTCCTTTAGGTGGTGCGAAACCGTCGGCGCGCCAACCCCTATTTTCCCTATAATCTCGCTTACGAAGCAATCGCATGGCTCGGGAAAACTCTTCCGCTCCGACCTTAGGATCTGAAGGAATATCTCAAGCCGTTTATCGTTCGACAGGGCTTTGTAGGCCTCCGCCAGTTGTTTCGCGTTCATTGTATCTCCCAATCGCTTACACGCTATCATACTTCGATAAGTATCGAAACGTCAACCAAGAACGCGTAAAATGCAGTTAGCCCCGATTTACAAGTGCCATCCTCAACGTTATAGTTAAGCCATGCGCCGAAAATCTCTATTTTCTACCTCGCTCAAAACAGCCTTCCACGCCATCCTCATCGTCATGATCGCTTCGCTCGGAGGCTGCGCCCAAGACGACCATTTCGGCTCAAAGCCCGTCATACGGAATGGGGCGGTTGACCTAACCGCCTATCCCTTCGACTATCTCAAGGCGTTTCAGCTCGACGGCGACTGGCTCTTCTGGCCCGACCAACTTCTCTCCCCGGACGAGGTCCGCAGGGAAATCGGGCGCGGTTACGAAACGGAAACCCCGGTTCCGGGCATGTGGTCCGACACGGGAATCGCCGGAAACGCGTCCTCGCTCAGTAAAACGGGAACGCTCGCCATTACCCTGAGCCTCCCGCCGGACCGGCGCGACTGGGCGATAAGGCTTCCGAACGCGAACACCGCCTGCGAGCTCTTCATAGACGGGCGAAAGGTCGCCTCCGTCGGGACGGTCGGGAACACAAAAAAAACAAGCGTGCCGAGCACCGGCCTCGCGACCGTGAACTTTACCGCGGACTCAAGTACCGTCCTCCTCGTCCTCCACGTATCGAACTTCCACGCGCCGTGCACGGGCACGTGGGCAGGCCCGGCGATCGGGACGCAGCGCAGCCTCGCCGACCGGCGCGACATAGCCCTCATACTGACGGCCCTCGTCTCCGGCGCGCTCTTCTTCATGGGGCTCTATCACCTGACCCTCTACTTTTTCAGGAAGAAGGACAAAAACTCCCTTATCTTCGCCGTCATCGCGATTCTCCTCGCCACGCGAAACCTCATCATGGGCGAGCGGATACTCATCGCGCTCTTCCCCGCGACGGCGCTCGGCTGGGAGGCGGCGATGACGATCGAGCTTCTTTCCGTGCACCTTGCGCTTCCCCTCTTCTTCGTCTTCTTCCGGATGCTCTTTCCGCGACAGGTCGGAAAGGTCGCGGTACGGGTCGTGCTCGCCGTAAGCGCCGTTTGGGCCGCGCTCGCGCTCCTCACGCCGGTTTTCCTCTACCTCCGGTTCCTTTCCGCGTTCGAGCTGTTTATCCTCGCGGCCGCCATCTACATGCTCGTCGCGATCGGACGCGCCCTCGCGCGCAGCGAGGAAGGCGCGGGGATTGTCATAGTCGGGCTCGCGTTCCTGCTGCTTGCCGTGCTGAACGACGTCCTCCTCTCGCGCGGGATCATCCGCAGTTTCTACATGACCTCGATCGGGATGTTTTTCTTCCTCTTTTCGCAGTCGGTCCTCTTGAGCGTCAAGTTCTCGCAGCTCTTCGCGGTCGTCGAGCGCTATACGCGCGAGCTCCAGGCCCTCAACCAATCGCTCGAGCGCTTTATCCCGCACGAGGTCCTGAGTTTCCTCGGCAAGAGGAGCATCATCGACATCAACCTCGGCGACTTCTCGGAGGAAAACATGTCCGTCTTCTTCCTCGACATCCGCGGCTTCACCGCGCTGTCCGAGCGGATGACCCCAAACGACAACTTCCTCTTCATCAACGCGTTCCACGAACGCTTCGGCCCGATCGTCCGCAATCACGGCGGGTTCATCGACAAGTATCTCGGGGACGGTTTCATGGCCCTCTTCCCGGACGCACCCGACCGCGCGCTCGACGCCGCCCTCGAGATGCGCGAGGAGCTCGCGCGGTTCAACGAGGACCATGGGGAGCTCGCGACCCCGATCAAGTTCGGCATCGGGATCCATCACGGCCCACTCATGCTCGGCACCATCGGCGAGAACCAGCGCATGGACTCCACCGTCATCTCCGACACGGTCAACACCGCGTGCAGGCTCGAGCAGCTCACCAAGACGCACCTCCACGACATCCTCGTGTCCTCGGCGATGGTCCAGGGGCTGAAGAACGGCGAGCGCTACGAGCTTTATCGTATCGGAAGCGAGCGGGTAAAGGGGAAAATTCAGGAGATCGAGGTATATGCCCTCGAAGGCCGCGCGCGATGACCTTTACTAACGGCACCGACGAGCTCGTCGCGTACCTTTCCGACGCGGATACCGAGTCCGCGATGGCGCGAAGGATACTCGCGAATCTCTCGTACTATCAGAACATCGACACCGGGGAGAAAACCGAGGCGCTCGCGGGCGCGATCTACGACTGGTTCATGCGCGAGTGCGTCAAGCGAAACCAGTATCTCGAATTTCCCGAGGCTACGTATCGCGAGATTTTCTCGCTCTATCGGGACCTCGTCGCAAGCCTTCGCTCGCTCGCGGGCGACTGCTCCACCGAAAGCGCCGTGACCGGCGTGGTTCGGAAGCACCGCCTCGCGCTCATCTCGATCGTAAGGGAAATTTCGGGCGCGCCGCGCGGCAAGGGCGTTATACTTCCGTGCGCGGAGTACTCCGCCGATTTTCAGATGGGGATCCTCGCCCTGACGCCGCGGGCGGTGACTGGGCCATTCCTCGATATCGGCTGCGGCGAGGGAGCCGCCCTCGTCGCCGCGATGCGGGCGGCCGGCGTTGACGCGACCGGCATAGACCAGTATAGCGGTTCGCCCGACGGTTCTGTTCTACGCGCGAGTTGGCTCGAGTTTTCGTACCGCGCCGATTACTGGGGCACTATCGTCTCGCACATGGCCTTCTCGAACCATTTTTCGCGCGCGCTGAAGACGGACCCCGAGCTCGCCGCGCTCTATCGCTCCGTCTATCTCGAGATTCTCGACTCGCTCAAGGTAGGCGGCACGTTCCGATACGCGCCGGCTCTCCGCCGGGAAGAGGCGTCGCTCGACCGCGAGCGCTTTTCCGTCGGGCGAAAGGAAAACATCGCGGGCGAAAGCGACCTCGACACGGTCATCGTCACGCGCCTTCGCTAGCGCGGAATCCTTAGACTTCATGCCTCCGGAGTTTGGTCGTCTAGCCGAGGTCCGGCGCCGATGCAAAACTTGCCTTTATAATATAGCTTTCTGATACCCTTCGCCTCGGAGAGAAACGCCTCGGGGCCACGTGACTTTATCACGGCAAGGTTATACATCTTCATGTTATGCGGATAGAACGAGGCGCCCTCCGCGAGAGGCATTACCCTAACGCACGGGAAACTCGCGCAGTCCGAGCAAAAATCGACGCCCTTCGACTTCACGCACGCGAGCGTTTCGCATTCGGAGAAGAACACGCATCCATTCCCTTTCCTACATCCCTTACAGGCGAAGTCCTCGGGTTTCCCGCCCCGACGGGCCGCCGCCCGCCCCCAAGCCTCGGTATTTCCGTTTGCCTCAAACATTTCGCAATTCACGCAGTCGATCCCGCACGGGGCTATCAGATTCATATCCATAATCATTCTCCTTATATATTATTAGTGGCGGCAAGGGTCCAATTCGTGACCGCGAATTAGCGTTTTTTATTCCCTGAAAACGCAAACAAGTCGTATAATGGCGTATGCGCACCCGCAAATTGTCTTCCTTACTCAAGTTCTTTTTCCTGTACGTTCAACCGGAAGACACCTCCGTACCCCTGCAGGACACGGTAAGGGTAATCGCGCTGTACGCGATTAGCGCGGTTTTTATTTTTTCCAGCGCGTATAACCTGCCGCTCGTCATCCGCGAGGGCGCGAGCCTTTCGACGAGCCTGTTAATAGCCTATCCCGTGCTCGTGATCGCGAGCCTCGTTACCTTCTGGTCGACGCGCTCGATTAAGCGTTCGCGGATACCCATGGGCGTCGCGATGGTCGCCTTGATCGTGCACCAATACCTTGAGTTAGGCGGAATCTATGGGTTGGGCTTGCTTACCTTTACATTCTGCATCCCGATCATGTATCTTTTCTTCGGCATCCTACCGGGCATCATCTTCATCGTCGCATACTTTCTTGTCGTCGTCGAGCGGTTATTCTTCGGAAGCGCGCCGGCCACGTCGATACTTCGCGACCCGGTAATCTCGCAAAGGCTCGCGGTCCTTATCGGCATCGCGACGGTCGTCGGTATCATAGCGTGCGCGTGCATGGAACAGATCATCAGGAATCTCTCGCTCGTCGCGTTTCACGACGTTACCACGAGGTTGCCCAATCGATTCAGCATCGAGCAGAAACTAAAGCGAAGCATGCGAAGCGGGCCAACCAAGAAATTCTCGATCATCGGCATCCGCATTCTCAATTACAACCGCATCAACGCGATGCTCGGGACGGACCAGGGGGACAACCTCATGCTCCAGATCGGGCAGCGCCTTAAGGACATCGGTACCGACGAGCGTTTCGTCGGCAGGTGGAGCGGCTCGCTTTTCATGACCAAGCAGGATACGGTCGAGCACGCGAGGCTCGTCGCCGCGGCGGACGCCATACTCGACGCCCTTTCCGCGCCGTATCAGCTAGAGAGCCATCGCGCCACGGTCCTATTCGCCGTCGCGATCTCGCGCTATCCCTACGACGCCCTTTCGTGCCGCCAGCTGATGAGCAACATCATCTCGCTTTTGGACCACAACAGGCCGCGCGACGTTCTGTTCTTCAACAA
>DAOPXQ010000150.1:0-6257 GCA_035352395.1 Treponemataceae bacterium
GCTCGATCTTGCATTCCTCGACGGGGATTCCCGATTCGTTTTTACCCGACGTGGTAAAAAGAAAGACCACGCGTCCGCGAACGGACGCGGTCAGGATCACCTCAAGTTCGCCGTCCGCGAACTTCATTACCTGAAGCTTGTCCGTATAGTCAAAATCATCCGGATAGAGCAGCCGTTCGGGATCGCGACCGATCGAGTCGACTACTTGTCGCGCGTACGGCAGGCATGAACGGGTCGAAAGGACCAAGAAAGGCTTAACCATACCGAAATCATACATCCTTGGAGAGGGGAACGCTATGAATTTCGACGTTTTTTTGATACAATCCAGGCAAGTTTGCTTATTGCACCTATATCTATAGGCCGGGAGGGAAAGGTGGCAAAGATGACGACGGACATGAAACCAAATGCGGATATGGGCGAAAAGCTCAAAGCGCTTGAGGTCGCGAGGCTTCAGATAGAAAAGCAATTTGGACAGGGTTCCTTAATGAAACTCGGTTCCGGTACCGACGTGGCCGGAATAGAAGTCGTTCCTTCCGGCAGCATCCTCCTTGACGAGGCCTTGGGCATCGGCGGATATCCCCGTGGGCGCATTATCGAGATTTACGGACCGGAATCCTCCGGAAAGACCACGCTCGCGCTGCACGCGGTCGCCGAATCCCAAAAGATGGGCGGCATCGCGGCCTTCATCGACGCGGAACACGCGTTGGACCCGCAATACGCGAAAAACCTTGGGGTTAATATCGACGAGCTGTGGGTTTCCCAGCCCGACACCGGCGAACAGGGCTTGGAGATCGCCGAAGGATTGGTGCGTTCCGGCGCCGTCGACATCATCGTCATCGACTCCGTCGCGGCCCTTACGCCGCAGGCCGAGATCGAGGGCGAGATGGGCGATTCCCACATGGGCCTTCAGGCAAGGCTCATGAGCCAGGCGCTCCGCAAGCTGACGGGCATAATCGGCAAGTCAAAGTGCATCATAATTTTCATTAACCAGATCCGCATGAAGATCGGCGTCATGTTCGGGAATCCCGAGACGACGACCGGCGGTAACGCGCTGAAGTTTTACGCGTCAATCCGCCTTGAGGTTCGAAAGATCGAGACGATCGACAAGGGCGAGGACGAGGCGATCGGTAACCGCGTGCGCGTTAAGGTCGTCAAGAACAAGGTCGCGCCGCCTTTCCGCAAAGTCGAGATGGACATTATCTTCGGCAAAGGAATATCGGCGGTGGCAAGTCTCCTAGACGCCGCCGTTAAGTACGAGTTTATAGACAAGAAAGGCGCATGGTACTCGGTAGGCGAAGAAAAAATCGGCCAGGGACGCGAGAACGCGATTCAGTTCCTCGATTCCAACCCCGATTTCAAGGTTTCGATAGAGAAGAAGCTTCGCGAGAAGATGTTTCCAGGCCAAAAGCTAAGGCCAGCCATTGCTTCCGAAACCGCCGCGGCAAAGGGAGCCGTGTCCCAGCAGGTCGGCGAGGCCCATCAGTCTATCGCGGTCGGCGTATCGGCGGACGGAAGCGGGCTTAAAGCCGCCGCCAAGAAAAGCCGCGCGGAATCGGTAGCGGAATCCGCCAAGGAAGGTGGGCTCTTTTGAGCGAGAAGGTTCTGGCGGTACTTGGTCTCGGATCGAATAGGGGAGACTCTCGCGCCTTGCTTGGCATGGCGGTAAGGGATCTCTCGGAGATTCTCGAAGATCTCCGCCTTTCGTCGATGTACCGTACCGCTCCGCAAGACTACGCGGATCAGGACGATTTTCTCAATCTCGCGTGTTCGGGCCTCTATGGCGGGAGCGCGCGAGAGTTGCTCGACGCGATACATGGCATAGAGGATAGGCATGGGCGTGATCGCGAGAGCGAAATCTCGAAGGGGCCGCGCACCCTCGACATAGACATCCTTCTATTCGGCGACGCGGTGATGAGAGAGCCTGACCTCGTAATTCCGCACGAAAGAATGAGGCAGAGACAGTTCGCCCTCGTGCCCATGCTTGAGCTTCTTCCGGATTCCGCCGATCCTGAAACAGGCGAGAGTTACGGTCTCATCAATCGGAGCCTTGGCGATCAAGGCGTCAAAAAGGCAGGAACGATCCATGGAAACTAACGCCGCCGCAACGGCCCAAGACTCGCTGAACTCGTTCAAGATCAACGACTTTGAGGGCCCGCTCGACCTGTTGCTCTTCCTGATCAAGAAGAACGAGGTCAATATCTACGACATCCCCATCGGTCAGATTACCGAGCAGTATCTTGACTACCTCGACTATTCGATCGGGACGGACCTCGCGAACCTCACCGATTTTTACGCCATGGCCGCGAGCCTCCTCTATATCAAGAGCAGGATGCTGTTGCCGGTCGAGATCGCCGTCGACGACGAGGAAATAGACGATCCCCGCCAGGAGCTCGTCGATAAGCTCATTGAATACCAGAAGTACAAGAAGCTTTCCGAGCTGATGGAAAACAAGGAAAACGAGGCGGAGTGGGTTTTCGAGCGAAAGAAAATGCAGCGCGCCCTACCGTTCGGCGAGGAGGAGCTTTGGGAACGGGTCGATACCTGGGACCTGCTGAAAACCTTCTCCAATCTCGTCTCGAGCTACAATTCCGAGCGCATCCTCGATCTCTACGAAGAAGTATCGGTAAACGAGAAAATCACGCTGATGAACGAGCTTTTGGAAAACAAGGGCGAGTGCATGTTCACCGACCTCATCATCCGCAAGGGTAACCTGATGGACGTCGTGTGCGCCTTCATGGCCCTGCTCGAGGCGGTTAAATTCAGGATGGCGAGCGTCTGGCAAAACCGAATGTTCGGCGACATTAAGATCAAACCCTGGGAAAAAATCGCGCCCGAAGACATCGAACTCACGGTCGAGGGGTAAGCGCAAGGTATGGAGTATAGAATGGAAAAGGAAACAGCCCTCATTGAATCGATCCTATATCTGGAAACGGAGCCGCTCGACGAGAACGCCCTCACGAGGATATCGGGATTATCAAAAGAGGTCGTTGATAAGGTATTGGAGATACTACAGGAAAGGTACGCCGACGAGTCCCATGGAATCGAGCTTGTTCGCATTTCCGGCGGATGGACGGTCAGTCCCAAGAAAGAACTATGGGAAACGCTTCGCGAAAAATACGGCAAGAAAAACGACAATCGCCTTTCGCGGGCCGCGATGGAAACCCTGTCCATCATCGCGTATTCCCAGCCGATTACGCGCGGCGAGATCGAGGCGATTCGCGGGGTTTCCGCGGATAACATGATTCGCCTCCTCGTCGAAAGAAACCTTATAAAAGAAGTCGGAAAGAAAGATATTCCCGGAAAGCCGGTTCAATACGGAACGACGAAGGAATTCCTCAAGATATTCAGGATGAACAGCATATCCGACTTACCAAAACTGGACGAAACCGAGAGTGACCGATTTGAACTCGCCAGATAATACCGAAGAAACCACTGACACGATGCGCTTGCAGGTCTTTATCGCGCACTCAGGCGTAGCTTCCCGCAGGAACGCGGAGAAGATCATTCAGGACGGGCGCGTCACGGTCAACGGCTTGACCGTGACCGAAATGGGCACGAAGGTCTCCCAAAACGATGTCGTATGCGTCGATGGGCGCAGAATAGAGCCCGAAAAGCGCAAGATATACGTGTTGCTCAACAAACCCTCGGGATACGTGTGCTCCCTCGCCGACGAGAAAGGCCGTCCGGTCGCCGCGGATATCCTCGCGACAAAGTACGAGGAACGGCTCTATAACATTGGCCGACTCGATATGTACTCCGCCGGCGCGATTCTTTTTACGAACGACGGCGATTTCGCGTCGATCGTCGGGCATCCATCCGCCGAGATTGAAAAGGAATACGTCGTGGAGGCAAGCATGCCTTTCCCCGACAGGGTGATCGACTCATTCAGGAACGGGATCAGGATCGACAACGTGTTTTATAAGGCACGCGACGCGGAACGCATGTCCTCAAGGCGCATGCGCGTGGTGCTTATCGAGGGCAAAAACCGCGAAATACGCAAGGTTTTAGAGTCTTTCGACGTCAGAGTGAAAAACCTGATACGGACGCGAATTGGCCCGGTCACGCTTGGAGACCTTAAATACGGTGAATTCCGCGAGCTTACGCCCAACGAGATCGCCGAGCTTTCAAAGACGGAAAACGATAAATGATAGTCGCGATCGATGGTCCCGCCGGCGCGGGCAAGAGCACCATAGCCAAGATGATCGCCGCGCGGCAGGGACTCATGTTCATGAACACCGGGAGTTTTTATCGCGGCGTGACGCTGGCCCTTCTTCGCTCACGCGGAGGATCACCAGACGGCTCCGGAGCCGAGGCTCCCGATCTTAGGGACGAGGCTGCCATAGTCGCGTTTGCCGCGAAGGTCCCACTGGACTATAGGGAAGGTCACCTGTTTATCGGCGAAGAGGACGTGGATCGTTTTCTCCGAACGGACGCGGTAGAGGCCTTCGTCGCCCCCCTTTCGGGCATCGTGGAAGTTCGCCACATCGTTAACGAGAAGATCCGAAAGGTCGCGAAAGCGCGCGGAGTAGTATGCGAGGGCAGGGACATGACGACGGTCGTGTTCCCCGACGCTGATCACAAATTCTACCTTGACGCATCGGTGGAATCTCGCGCGCGAAGGCGATTCGATCAGGGCACGAGCGCCCTGACCATCGATCAGATACGAAAAAACATCGAAGAACGCGATTATATAGACCGAAACAAAAAAGAGGGTAGTCTTAAAATCGCGCCCGACGCAGTCTATATCGATACATCGGACTTGACCATTGCCCAGGTTTGTGACATGATAGTAAGCAAAATTCACTTATAAGGGTTGGTTATGGATCAGATGGAAGTGGCAAAGGATGGACAGAAGAACTCCGGTGAGGACATCCAGCAGACACGATTACAGGAAGAATACCTGAAGTCGTTCCAGTCTCTCGAAGAGGGACAACTTGTTGACGGTATTGTCATCCAGGTAACAAGCGACCAGGTTTTCGTCGACGTCGGATACAAGTCCGAAGGCAAGATTCCCGTTTCCGAGTTCACGGTTCTGCCGAAAGTTGGTGACACTGTCAGCGTAGTGCTTGAGAAAAAAGAAAACAAGCACGGTGAAGTTATCGTTTCCAAGCAGAAAGCCGACGTCAAGGTTTTCTGGAAGAATCTCCGCCAGGCATTCCAGGACAAGATGGCCGTGGAAGGCACGATCGACAAGATCGTTAAGGGCGGCTACGAGGTAGACATGGGTTCGGGCGTTCGCGCGTTCCTCCCCATCAGTCAGTCCGACAGTCAGAAAGTTGAAAAAGCGGAGAAGCTCCTTAGCCTTAAGGCTAAGTTCTACGTCGAGCGTCTCTATTCCGATAATAAGGTTAACGTCGTCGTCAACCGCCGCAAGTATCTCGAGGAACAGACCGAGACCAACCGCGAGGCGTTCTTCAAGAACGTGCAGATCGGCGATTCCGTGACCGGTACCGTTAAGAGTTTTACGAGTTTTGGCGCCTTTATCGACCTTGGCGGCTTCGACGGCCTGCTCCATATCAACGATATGAGCTGGGGCCACGTCACTCGCCCGAAGGATTTCGTTAAGAAAGGACAGGAAATAACGCTTAAGGTAATTCGCCTCGATCCGGAGGAGAAGCGCATCAATCTTTCGCTGAAGCATTTCAGCGAGGATCCTTGGCTTCACTTCGAGGACAAGTTCCACGTCAACGACGTGGTCAAAGGCAAGGTTACCAAGCTTACCGAATTCGGCGCCTTCATCGAGCTCGAGGAAGGAATCGAGGGTCTCGCTCACATCAGCGAGTTTAGCTGGGTCAAGAAGATCAACAAGCCCGAAGATATGGTCAAGATCGGGGACGAAGTCGAGTGCATGATCCTCGGCTACGACATCCAGGCCGGCCGCGTTTCTCTCGGTCTCAAGCAGGTTACCGCCAATCCGTGGGAAGGCCTCATGGAGAAGTATCCCGTCGGTACCCGACTTACCAGAAAGATCGTAAAGGTTACGAATGCCGGGGCCTTCGTCGAACTCGAGGACGGCATCGACGGTTTCCTTCACGCCGACGATCTTTCCTGGACCAAAAAGGTTAAGCACCCCGGCAGCGAACTTGCCGTCGATCAGGAGATCGAGGTTATGGTCATCGAGCTCGATCCCGAAACCCATCGCATCCGCCTTGGCGTAAAGCAGCTTTCCGACGATCCCTGGCAGGCGTTTGCGGCCACCTATCCCTCCGGAAGCGCAATCGAGGGAGAAATCACCTCGATTACCGATTTCGGCATAT
>DAOPXQ010000151.1:0-6231 GCA_035352395.1 Treponemataceae bacterium
GATCGAGCGTTCCGAGGAGCCTTGCGCGATCGCGTGAATGTTGATGCCGCCGAACGCGAGCGCGGAGAAGAAGGTTCCCGCGACGCCTTTGCGGCGCTTCATGCCGTCGCCGACGATCGAAACGATCGCCATGCCCGGCATAAGCGAGATCTCGTCGATCAGGTTCTCGCGGATCTCCAGGGCGAACTCGTCCTGGAGCGCGGCCTTGACCGTGCGGGCCTCGGTGCCGCGCACGCAAAAGCTGATCGTATACTCCGAGCTCGACTGGGTGATGAGCAGGACGGAGCTGCCGGATCGCGATACCGCGTTGAAGACGCGGGCGGCGGTTCCCCGCTTGCCCTTGAGCCCCGCGCCGGCGACGCTGACGAGGGTGGTGTCCTTCAGGCAGGATATGCCCCGGACCGGCCCTTCCTGGGGGTCGTGGGGGATAGCGCTCGCGGAAGTAATGCGGGTACCGCGGGCCTCGCGGTTAAAGCTGTTAAGACTCCAGGTTTCGATCCCCCGCGCGGCGATCGGGGTGATCGTCTTGGGATGCAGGATCTTGGAGCCGAAGAACGAAAGCTCCATCGCCTCCTCGTAGCTGAGGTCGTTTACCAATATCGCGTCGGAGACGATGCGCGGATCTGCGGTATAGACGCCGTCCACGTCGGACCATATCTCCAGACGGGTAGCCTTGAGACCCATCGCCATGAGGGCAGCGGAAAAATCCGAGCCGTTTCTCCCGAGCAGCGAGGGCTTTCCCGAGGCATCCGACGCGACGAATCCCGGCGCAAGAAGCACGCGGGCTCCCGATTCCCGGTAGGGAACGAAGTTCGAGTCGGTGCGCTCGTACAGGGGGTCACCCTCAGTGAGCCGTCCCTCGGTTATTATGAATTTCCTACTGTCGAGAACCTCTACGTCCTCGCCTCGGGCGCGCAGAAGCGCGGCTACGATCGGCACGCACAGCCGCTCGCCGAGCCCCATGATGCGGGCCTCGACGGATTCGGGGCATTCGCCAAAGGAGGCGACGGCAGAAAGGAGGCGGTCATATTCGGCGAAAAGAGGCTCAAGCTCGGCGGTTACCGAGGCCGCGTCGTATCCGGGAATCGCCTTCGCGAGGTCGGAAACGATCTCGCTATGTAGGCGGCGAATCTCGGCCGCGTCGGTAGTCGTTGAGGTGCTAAACGGCCCCGTCGCGGCAGTATAATACTGCTTGGCACATTCGATACTGTCCTGCAGGCGGTTCGAAACGCCCCCAACGGCAGATACGATAACACCCAGACGGTCTTTTTTTGACCGGTCCGCGATGATATCGACCGAGTTGCACATTCTGCCGGCACTGCCCATGGACGTGCCGCCAAACTTCATAACAAGCATAAGCACCTCTGCTTCGTTTCTTCCTGTCAATACAGACAGGCATGTTACCATAAACAATAATAGCGTTCTGTTCTAGTGGCGAAATGCATATTTATGCACTAATTATGTATTTTTAACACATTTAGTCGCAGATATGGTACACTTTTCCTATGAAACGTCCAAAAAAAGAAGAAACCGACGAGGAAGACATCGGGGTGGTGATCCCGGCCAACAGAAAGCTCGGATCCTGCATGACAAGAAGGCAAGACATCGTCTGGATCGATTCATCTCTCAAAAAAAACGCGATACTCGAGATAATCAACGGACACCCCGAATTCGGTCAGTTTCCCATCTGCTCAGGGACAGTCGACTCGGTGCTCGGCGTTCTTCCCGCGCGAGCGTTTCTGGCGTCCCTCAACGAGGCCTCCTGGCCCGGACTCCGCGCCATCGTGAAAAAACCGGTATACCTGCCTGAAACCGCGTCGATCCGCTCGGCGCTGGCGCTATTGGCCAAGAACGACAGCCGACTCGCGTTCATCATCGACGAATACGGTGGAATCGAGGGAATCGTGTCGAAGAACGGGCTGGTAAACGAGCTTTTATCGGGTATTGCCGAAGGCGAGGCCAACGAGGAGTCCGATATCTTCCGGAGGGACGACGGCAGCTGGCTGATCGGCGGTCAAGTCCGCCTGGACGAGATACGGGAGATGATCGATATCTCGGACGAAGCGAAGGGAAAGCACGACTACTACACCCTTGCGGGGTATCTATTGGCGATAAACGGAAGCATTCCCCGCACCGGCGACAAGATCGACGCGGGCAAGTACCGGTTCGAGATCGTTGACATGGACGGGCATCGCATCGACAAGGTCCTCGTCACGGAGCGGACCGAAACGGTCTAAACCCCGAAATGGCCATTACCCGCGAGGAATCGATCCGGTCGCCTGGAGGCGAACCCGATTGACGAGCCTCGCGAACGACGACGCGAGGGCGATGCCGACGGCGATCGCTCCGGCCGCAGTCAGGGTGGAAAAGCCAACCCTCGCGACCTCGTCCATTTTCCCGAGCACGGCCATGAGCATCGTCTCGTACATTCCGCCCCCAGGAACGAGCGGGATGATTCCCGGAACGATGAAGACCGTCGCGGGCTTTCTGAACAGCACGGCGAACAGTTCCGCGAGCAGTCCGACGGCAAGGGCGCCCGCCATGTATCCCGCTGACTGATTCCCGAGAACCTGCGAGATCGAGAGGTAGATGAGCCACCCGGCGGCTCCCGCGAGCGATGACCACAGGATATCGTACCGGGTTATATGAAAGAAATACGCGAACGAAGCCGTCGCGAAAAACGAAAGAACGAAGGCCGGGATCGGCGAATTGAGGGTCAGGATCGCGGAAACGTAGGTATGGTTCGCCGGAAAGAGCATCAACCCGAACGCGGCGCCGAGCGATAGGGCCGCGGCGATGACGAACGCCTCCATGAGCCGCGCCGAGCCCGCGACAAGGTCCCCCGCAATGATATCCCTGATCGCGTTGACGATCGCGAGCCCGGGCACCAGGGACATGAGCACCGCGATGCTCACGTTGCCGGTTGAGCCGACGAAGCCGGTCAGTGCGGCGAGCCCCGAAAGCGCGGATATGACGAAGCCCCCAAGGACCGAAACGAAGAAGCCGGAGAGTCCGAGCGGCGAGACGAGATAGAGGAACAGGCGCATCGCGGCGCCGATGGCGAACGCGGCGATAGCCTCGCGGAACGATCCCCTGAACATGAGCGAAAAGCAGAGGCTCGCGAACGCCGTCGCGAGCACGACCCCCGCGGGATGATGAAGCCCCGACGCGGAGATCCGCGAAAGGATCGATTCCGTCTGCGCCAGCGTCCGAGCCCTGGGGCTCGCGGAGCCTTTGCTATGCGCCAACAGGCGTCGCGAAAGCTCGTTCACGCGGGAGATTTTCCCGAGATTGATCGAGCGTTCGTTGATGCGCTGGATGCGCGTATGGCTCTTTCCCGCCCCGTCTATGCAGGTCAGCATCACCACGGTCGGCGTGACGAAGGCTGACGCCGAATCGGCGCCGAGCGAGGTAGCGACGGAAAGCATGGTTTCCTCGGTACGGTAGGTCTCCCCGCCGTTTTGGAGGACAAGCATCCCGGCCTTGACCGCGATATCTAGAATCTCGTCGCACCTATCGTCCCATTGACCGCTCATGGTTAGTTTGTACGCCTTTCCGCGAACCGTTGTCAACGGCGCGTTTTTTCGCTAATATGTCCCCATTCAACGCAAAGCTCTTTTCGGGGCGAAGGAATCCGCTATGGCCAAGATACAGATGAAAAACGCGATCGCCGAGCTCGACGGCGACGAAATGACCAGAGTGCTGTGGGGCGTCATCAAGGACAAACTGATACACCCGTTTATCGACCTGAAGGTCGAGTATTACGACCTTGGGCTCAAGGCCCGCGACGATTCCAACGATAAGATTACCTATGACTCCGCCGAGGCTATCAAGCGACTCGGCGTCGGCGTCAAATGCGCCACGATCACCTCCAACGCGGCCCGCGTCGAGGAATACAACCTCAAGGGCCTGACCCCGAGCCCCAACGGCATCATCCGAGCCGAGCTCGACGGAACCGTGTTCCGTACCCCGATCATCGTCAAGAACATTAAGGCAACCGTTTCCTGCTGGCAGAAGCCGCTCGTTCTCGGCCGCCACGCCTACGGCGACGTGTATAGAAACTGCGAGATCGCGGCGGACGGCCCCGGCAAGGCGGAACTCGTGTTCACGAGGCCCGACGGCACGGAGATCCGCAAGACTATCATGGAGATGAAGGGACCGGGCGTGCTCCAGGGCATGCACAACCTCGACTCCTCGATCGAAAGCTTCGCGAGAGCCTGCTTTTACTTCGGGCTTTCGGAGAAGATCGACGTTTGGTTCGCCACGAAGGACACCATCTCCAAAACCTACGACGGCCGATTCAAGGAAATATTCCAGAGGATTTTCGACGCTGAGTACAAGGAAAAATTCGCCGCCGCGGGTATCGAGTACTTCTATACCCTGATCGACGACGCGGTAGCCCGCGTGATGCAGTCCAAGGGCGGTTTCCTCTGGGCGTGCAAGAACTACGACGGCGACGTGATGAGCGATATGGTCGCCTCCGCCTCCGGCAGCCTCGCGATGATGACGAGCGTGCTCGTCTCGCCCGACGGAAAGTTCGAGTACGAGGCTGCCCACGGAACCGTGCAGCGCCACTACTATAAATACCTGAAGGGCGAAAAGACCTCGACGAATCCCGTCGCGCTTATTTACGCCTGGACCGGCGCGCTCGCTAAGCGCGCGGAACTCGACAAGACCCCGGAGCTCGCGGACTTCGCCAAGCGGCTCGAGAAGGCGACCATCGACACGATCGAGTCCGGCGTCATGACCGGCGACCTCGCCAAGCTCTCTAATCCGCCCGCTGTCGAGATTCTCGACAGCTGGCAGTTCATAGAGAGAATTGCCTCGCGGCTCTAAGACGGATCGTCATTTTCACGCCGGATGATAGGGGTCGGGGAAGCTCTTTCGGTATTGAACCGGGGACACGCCCCTTTTTTTCCTGAACAGCTTGCTGAAATACGACTCGTCGGAAAAACCCGTGCGATCGGCGACCTCCGCGAGGCTTAGCTGGGTGTTGCGGAGGAAGGACGCGGCGACCTCGAGGCGAATCGTGTTCAGGTAGGCGATCGCGCTCATCTTGCACGCCTCGTTAAACCGCTTGTTCAGCGTGGTCCGGTTCGTCGCGAACGCCGAGGCAAGGGTATCGAGCGAGATATCCTCGCGGTAGCTGGTATGAAGGTACTCCAGAACGGGGGCGATGGGGCTCGCGGCCGACGGGAAAACGCATGGCGATTCCATCGGCGCGAGGTATCTGTTGCGCTCGAGTAAAATAAGCGTTTCCAGGAAATACGATCGGGATATGCAGGGCCAGGATTCGTCCTGGTTGAGGTTCAGGCTCCCATTTAGGAGATCGCAAAGCCGAATGATGGAAGCGCAAATGGAGGATGGGACAGAATGAACGACGTAGCCGGAATTTCCCACGTCCAGGAACGGGCAGAAAAAGAAGTAATCGCCCGCGCGAAACTCGGTCTCGGAGTTTTTCTTGTCCGCGAGGTTCGCGTTTACGGCCTCCGGCTTAAAGACGCAGGAGCCGCTCTTGCCGCCCGTCGACCGAATGCGGGTTATTTTATGCTCCGTCCCGAAAAACGCGACGAGCGGCGCGAGAAATGACCGCGATCCCGATTCGTCCTCGACGAAAAGGGTTCCGCTCTCGACGTAGCAAAACCCCATAAAGCCCGTGCCTCGTTCCGGCGCGACGGACTCCTCGACGTACACGAAGGGGAGGCTGAAATGCGGATAAATCGTCTTGCCAAACGTTCGATAATCCATAGCGTTTCCTTACCGTATCTCCAAGTCCGGACCGTCCGCCGACGGGAACACGCGTACCTCGCAACGTTCCATGCAGGCGTTTTCGGTAAAATACTCAAGGTCCATCGCGTCGGGCCCGAAAAGGTCCTCCGGATGATATGACAGGGTTATCGCGCTCTCCTCGCCTTCCGCGAGGGCGCGCGTCCAGGCGCCGTTAAGCCTGACGACGTCCGTAAGGGCGGGCAACAAAAAGGCCTTATCCTTCTCTCGGAATTTTTCCCCGAGAAACGCGAGCTGTAAGGCCTCGGCCGCGCGATGGGGTAACTCGCACTCGGGACGCGCCGCGCAGCCTTGCGATTCGAGGATCTTCGCGGCCTCCGGGGTAAGGAGAAACGCGGCGAAATCCCGAAAAAACTGAGACGGCTTCAGATGAAGGGGATGCAACGCGGAAAGGAACCAGGTGACGGCCCTTCCCTGCGTGTAAAAGGCGTCGCACGCGCGGGC